>JBBUCP010000124.1:0-4117 GCA_038057725.1 Patescibacteria group bacterium
CCACCTTGAAGTCGCGCCGTCAGGATTCTTCGGCCCGCTGTTTACTGTGTACCAGAAGTGGACATGGGGACCATTCCTTCGCGGTGCGGTGCGCGTTATAACCTGTTCAGAGGCGCAAAAGGAGTGGGTTGCCGCGCACTACCGCGTTCCCGCGCACGTCATACACGTCATACCAAATGCGGTTGGGGACGCATTTTTTGCGACAAGCCACGAGGCGCCGCGCGAGACATTCCGTCTCCTTTCGATCGGGCGCCTCACCAATCAAAAGCGAGTCGACCGCATTATTGATGCGTGTGCACTCCTCACGATTCCCTACAGCCTCACGATAGCCGGTGACGGGGAAGAGAGGGCGAAGCTCGAAGAGTGCGCGCGGCGCGCGGGAGTCATCGCGACCTTTGTCGGACCGCAAGACGATACGCAGATGCGTGAGTTGCATCGTATGCACGACGTCTTTCTCATATCCTCCGAGCGCGAAGGTGGCACGCCGCTTTCGGTCCTTGAAGCATGCGCCGGAGGACTCCCCATTATTGCGGGAGACGTTCCCGGTGTGCGCGAACTTGTCGCAACGCACGGCATTCTCACCTCGCCGACGCCAAAGGAATTCGCGGCCGACATCGAGAGCTTGTTTTGCGACAAAGTGCAGTACCGCTCTCTCTCCCAAAAAAGCATCGCCCTCGCGCGCTCCCATGACTGGCAGCGCTACGCGGATTCGCTCGAGCGCCTGTACAGAACCATATGATGAATACCGTCACCAGGACCGACATCCTTTTTTTCTTCAGCGTCGTGTGGCTTTTTTTTCTGTCTGTGCAGGATGCCCCCTTCCATGATTCATACCTGTACACGGTTCTTTCGCTTGTCTGCATTCTCATCATCCCTGGGCTACTCACGACGATGATACTGCGGTTGCGGGGACTGGACGTCGTCACCTACCTCTGCCTTGCGCTCGGGTTCAGCATCCTCGAAATCATGCTGGTGGGACTTATCGGAAACGAGTTCTTGAGGTTTATTGGTGTTGAGAGACCTCTTGATCGCGAGGTTCTAATTTCGCAATTCTCGATCTTCATTGCCGCGTTAATCGCGCTCGCGTGGCTGCGGGTCGAGAAACTGACATTCACGCTGCATCGGTATTTCTGGACCGATTCGAGGCAGAACGCGGTCCTTGCCGCAATCCCGCTTGCACTTATCGCGCTCGCGATCTTTGGCGCGAACCTTCTCAACAACGGGGGAAGCGGAGTCCTCACGCTTGCCCTCCTTGTTGCCGCGGCCATTTATGCCGCAGTCCTCCTCTACTATTCACGCGAGCTCGACGATACGACGATTGCGATCGCGCTTTTTGGACTCTCACTGTCCCTCCTCCTCATGACATCGTTGCGCGGTTTCTATGTGACCGGTCACGACATCCAGCGCGAATTCGAAGTCTTCCAGCTCACGAAACAGAGCGGACTGTGGGCGATTTCGCACTTGCGCGACGCGTACAACGCATGCCTCTCAATCACGATATTCCCGACGGTTCTGAGCGCGCTTTCAAACAGTGCGGATCCGTATATTTACAAGGTAGTTTTCCAGGTACTCTTCGCGACGGTGCCTCCAATCTTGTTTCTCTTTGTGAGGCGGTATACGACCGCGACGATCGCGCTCATTGCAGCGCTCTACTTCGTATCATTTCCGACCTTTTTCATGGACATGCCGTTTTTGAACCGGCAGGAGATCGCATTTGTCTTTCTCTTTCTTATGTTCCTGGTCATGTCTCTCGAACGGCTTTCGCTCGCCATGCGGCGCATTCTGTTCGTGGTGTTCGGTCTTGGCATGGTGCTCTCGCACTACTCGACGACTTACACCGTGGTCGCGCTCCTTCTCGTGGTCACACTCGGACGGCCTCTTTTCGTACGTGTCGCGGACTACCTTGCACGATTCAAACTATTTGCCCACTCCGGCATTGCTGCTCTCCGGCGGGAGGACAGGCCGCCGAAGGTTACCATCGTGATGACGTTCCTTATTATGGGCATGAGCTTTGTGTGGAGCTCGATCCTCACGGATACGTCAAACAACAGCATCAGCCGCGTCGTCAGCCAGACGATCGAGGTCATAGTTAATCCGGACAAAGACGGCGCTCGGTCGGGAGATGTCGCCTATGGCCTCTTTGCAGGAAACCGTAGAGAGCCAGCCGAGTTATTGCGGGAGTATTCTGAAAAAATAGCGACGGCCCTACGGGCGCGCGATCCGGACGGTACCTATTTTTCCGACCAGGTGCTCGCGTCCTACGCCATCCTGCCCGCCATGAAGCACCAGATGCCGCTCACCTCCCTCGGGCAGCGCCTCGAAGTAGCCGGCGTCGATGTCGCCATACTCAATTCGGTAATCCGCGAGTCGAGCGCGAAGTTGCTGCAACTGTTCATGATTTTCGGCATGGGTGCAGCCCTTTTTACCCGTCGGCATCTCATCCGGGCACTCGACAGCGAGTACGTCCTCTTCGCTCTCGGCTCTCTGGCTATGCTCGTCGCGATCATCGTCCTACCAGTCCTTTCCGCAGAATATGGCCTCCTGCGCGCCTTCCAGCAGTCACTCCTCTTCTTGGGCATTTTCATCGCGCTCGGTAACGTCACGTTGCTCACAAAAGCTGGCACGAAAACCGCGGTAAGCTCTGCTGCGGCGCTTGCCGTCCTCTTCTTCCTGTCGTCAACCGGCGTCATGACACAAATGCTCGGCGGTTACGAAGCGCAGCTCCATCTGAATAACGATGGCACCTATTACGACCTCTATTACATGCGACGCGGCGACATCGTGGGAACCGAATGGCTCCTTACCGAAATGCAGAAGCGCTCCATCTACGGCTACCAGTCCGGCCTCGCGACTGACGTTGTCCCATTCATCTCGCGAGGCCTTTCAGACGGTGTCGAAGTCTTTAAAAATATCTATCCGCCCTTGATCCGCACGCGCTCGTACGTGCTGGTCGATTCCTCAACGCTCGTGAGTGGGCGCGCAAGCGTCATCTACCAGAGCGACGTCCTCGGCTACACTTACCCGGTCAACTTTCTGGATGAGAACAAGAATCTTATTTATTCAAATGGAGATGTGGCAATTTATCGATGATATGCGAATTTTTTACATCACGGATCTTGTACTTGACGACCGATCCGCGCCGTCGATTCATGTCGATGCTCTTTGTACGCAATTCGCAAAATTAGGGCATGAGGTTACTTTGTATGCGCCGCGAGTCGAAGGTTTTAAGAGACATACGGAGGCGCCGCCTCCGTATTCGATAAAGATTCTTTGGTCGCCGCGATTTCTACTCTCCCTATTCTTCCAGCCACGGCTTTTATTCACTCTGTGGCGCGACATTCGCACGGCGAGGCCGGATGTTGTGTATGCGCGGCATAGCCATCTTCTTATTGTGCCGGGGATCATCGGGAAACTTTTTAAAATTCCCGTTCTTCTGGAGATCAACGGAATTCTCGAGCAAGACGCACAACATATTAATCAAACCATGCGCTCGCGCATATTGTTGGCGGTAGGAATTTTCGCGGTCCTTGAGAAAGTGAATGCAAAATTCGCCACGCGACTGATCGCCGTTACGGATGGCATTAAAGAATATTTTATTGTTCGGTATGGAATCGAGCCTGAAAAAATTACCGTCATTCCAAACGGCGTTGATACCGAAGCCTTCTTGCCTCAACCGCAACCGCGAAGCGGCACACGAATCGGCTACATTGGTTCACTCCACGCATGGCAGGGCGTGCGTTATATCCTTGAAGCAGCACAGCTTCTTCCTACATTACAATTTTTCATCATCGGAAACGGGGAGGAGCGTCCCGCACTCGAGTCATTCATTCGAGAACATGTGCTTACGAATGTCGAATTACAACCCCCGATTGCACACGATGCAGTTGCTACAGCCATCAACGCGTGCGACATCTGCATCAGCTACCCGCTGAAATTTCGCGATGGCGCGACATCGCCGTTTAAGGTCTATGAATACCTTGCGTGCGGCAAGCCCGTGATTTCGTCTGACCTTGTCTCGATGCGTGAGGAATTCGGTGATGTTCTTACGTATGCAAAAGCAGACTCTGCCGAGTCGCTCGCGGAGACGATTGCACAGCTCGTCAAAAATGAATCAGAG
>JBBUCP010000125.1:0-3983 GCA_038057725.1 Patescibacteria group bacterium
TGTTCATCCCGATATGCACGATGAAATGCGCAAGGAACATGATCGAGACGCCGACGCCAAAAAGGACGGCGAAATTGTCGGCGCCATGGCTCGCGATCGAGAGTGTCCGGAGAATTAGGACCGCGAAAAGGCCGAGAAGGAGAAGGACGCCCACGAACCCCCATTCTTCCGCATATGCCGCGAAGATAAAGTCGGTTTGGTATTCAGGCAAGAATTTTAATTTCGACTGCGTGCCGAAGCCGATCCCCTTCCCAGTGGCTTCTCCGGAGCCCACAGCGACGGTCGATTGGTACGCGTTGTAGCCGCTCCCTTGGATATCGGCCAAGGGGTGGATAAAGGTAACGATGCGCGCTTTCTGATAGGGCTCGAGGACGAAGCTCCAGAGGCCGCCGGCGAGGACAAGCCCGGTTACCATGAGCGCTGCCAAATGCTTCCACGAGATACCGGAAACGAGAACCATGCCGAGCCAGACCGAGGCGATGATGATTGCTCCGCCGAAATCCGGCTGCAGGAAGACGAGGAGGCAGATCGCGCCCGCATAGAAGCCGGAGACAAAAATATGCCGCAGGTGCCCGATCTCGACGTGGCGGCGCGCGAAGTATTTCGCGAGGACGATGATGAGGACAAGCTTTGCCGGATCGGACGGCTGCAGGGCGAAGAAGCCGAGATCAAACCGCTGTTGTGCGCCCTTCACGACCGTGCCCGCGACAAAGATAAACGCGAGGAGCGCAAGTGCGAGCGCGTACAGAGCCGCAACGACCGGCGTACGACGCAAAAAGGAATACGACGGGAGGCTCGTCAAGAAAAAGACGGCGACCGCGATGCCGATCCATATGAGCTGCCGGTCGAAGAAAGCCTCGCCGCCCTGTCCCAAGGGATGCATCGTCGCAACACCAAGAAGCGCGATCGCGAGCGCGGAGAGGAAGACGTACCAATCGATGTGGAAGAGAAAACGCCGCGTCTCGGCGCGCGCCAAAATGTCGATCATAGGTTACTTCCTAACACCCGGCTTCAAAGATGGCAACACGTCGATCCGGCCCGGCACATACGGGAAGGGATCCGGCCATGTGAAGATAATTTCCCGCTCTTCCCCTTCCTTGAGGAGTGGGACAAGCGTCGACGAGCCCGCAAATGCGTTCCCTGCGGTATCGAAGACGGACGCGACGAACTGCACGTTGCGCAGGTCAGCGACCGATGTGTTGCGCACCGTGACGGAAAGGCGCGGGGCAGAATTCGCGTCAGTCACTGCTTTGCTCTCGACCTCGATAGGAAGCGTCGCATCATACATGCGCTCCCATACCAAGGGCGCGGTGAATTCGAGGTATGCTCGCGCGACGTCGCGGTTGCCGGTATCGATAGCGCCTTCGAAAATCGGCGTGATCGTGCCGGGCATGATGAAACCAGCCCCCTCGCGCTCAGCGACGAGGATATTGCGCGCGTCGTACAGTTTGAAGCGATACGGAACCATGAAGACCCCGGCACCGACGTTCGGGTTTTCGACGTACGCGATCACGTTGTAGGTGCCGTCGCGCACGCCAAATTCACGTGTCCAAAGGATCGCGTGCGGCGAGAGTGTGCGCTCATCGAGGAGCGTGCAGTCCCCGCCCTTATCAATGGCAGTCTCGCTCCCGTTTTGAGTTCCGTCGTTGCATGTTTCCGGAATGCTCACGTACCAATAGAAAAGCGGGACGCCGAGAACGATGAGAAAAAAGACAATGGTGCCAAACGTGTAGGCGGTGCGACGGCGTGATGCCCAAGACATAGATTAGTTGATAGTTTGTAGTTGATAGTTTGTAGGCGAATGCATAGGCCCATTATATGCCAAAAACCCGCCATAAGGCGGGTTTTTGATTAAAAACTTTGTTCTGGCGACTAGCTACTCTGCCAAAAGTACTTTTCTACTGAAAAGTCTCTTTGCCCCTCACGTGTCGAATCCTACTGGATTCGCACGCGAGCCCGGCTCGGCCCGTCGGCCTGCGCCCTTGAGAAAGCGCGCAGCGCTTTCTCACCTCGCAGCCGAGCTGCTCCGGCCTTGCGGCGCAGCGCTTCGCTCGCGCCTCACCTCGCGACTACCATCGCCTCAACTGGGTGAGAAGCGAATACTTGGAGCTTCGCAAGACCGCAGGGCCTCGGGCCCGAGGTGGGGTCGCGGAATTTGCCAGCAGGCAAATATCCGTGACTAACTGCCGTGTTCCCGAAGTAAATTGCTCAATCAAATATTTTGTGTTGGCGGCGACCTACTCTGTCACGGATAATTTTCCACTGAAAATTTCCGCGACCCCGGCTCACTCGCCTGCGCTCGCTCCGCCCGTGAGACGGGGCCCCTGCCCCGTCTCACCCTCGCGACTACCATCGGCGCAGGTGGGCTTAACTGCCGTGTTCGGAATGAGAACGGGTGAGAAGCGAATACGTGGAGCTTCGCAAGGCCGGACTGAGCGCAGGCGAAGGAGGCGTGGCGAAAAGTTTTCGCAGCAGCGAAAAACTTTTGGCGACCCCTGCGACAAACCATCAAAAATTTTGTTCTGGCGCCTAGCTACTCTCGCCGTTAGACTACCATCGCCTCAACTCGGCTTAACTGCTGTGTTCGGAATGAGAACAGGTGTGACCCGAGCGATGAAGCACCAGAACAAAATTTTCAATTCTTGCGGACTGCGAAAGTCACGAGCAAAGCTGGCTTTTAACCACGGCGGAGAGTCCTGTGAAGGATATCTGCCACACTACTTTGCTCGCTTTCGCAATCCGCAATGTAAATGAGCAACTACTGCTGCATTGACACTGAAGAGCAACACAATATGCCCCACAACACGAACAAGTTCGTGTGAAGGGGTAAATAAAATCAAAAGATTTGTATAGACACGCGCTAATCCCATTACGAGATCGGCCACGCAATTATTCCCACAATTCCCAACGAGAGTTCTGATCGACGTATTAGTACACCTCGGCTGAATGCATTACTGCACGTACACCTAGTGCCTATCAACGTGGTCATCTCCCACGGGTCTATAACGATTCCTTATCTTGGAGTTGGCTTCCCGCTTAGATGCTTTCAGCGGTTATCCTTTCCGAACATAGCTACGGGGCGGTGCTACTGGCGTAACAGCCCCCAGACCAGAGGTTCGTTCATTTCGGTCCTCTCGTCGCACATTCCCCACTTTCGTGGAGGGCAGACTATATCTTCAACCTTCTCTCATGAGTTAGGTTGGCGGCATCTTACCCATCCGAGCAGTCATCTTCGAAAGATGATTCCTCTCATGATGAGTCGAGTACGTAGGTACTCAGTCGTTACGGGGTCAAACTCAACCTCCGATTTAATTCCTCCCTTGTGAATTTGCTCTTGCTTTTGTAGTTCTCAGTCCGTATTTCGACGGCGAGATCTACTAATCTTTGCAAATCACTTTTAGATAACAAACGCATTGGTTTTTGAGCAAGCAGCGTACATGCATCTTTCAATGCTTGTGCTTGCTTTGCTTTGAACCTGATAAACGGCTGGAGTTTGACGAGAATTTCTCTCACCTGCTCAAATCCGTTTATCCGGAGCTCGGTAATCCCGTCATTTCTGCGCGAGATATATCCGATTCCGAATTGTTTTTGTATCCATAGGAGGGGCTTTTCATGCCGAGTGTCTTGATAGAGGCAGATGGTTGCCATGAAGCGTACGCCTCGACTAGTGTCGGAACGTAACTTCACTTGCAACATTAAACTGCCATCGCCATCAAGAAACCCTGCGATGTATGCCAAATCGGTTTCGAGTCGACTTCCCACGGTATTATCGTATCACTTTCCGGTCCTCAAGCGAGTCCCTTGCACACGGACCTGTGCACAAGTTCTTCTCGGATCGGGAGCGCATTAGACTCCACCGTTATAAGCCGCATTGTCATCGAGAATCTCTTCTCGAAGTAGCAATACTTTACTAGAAACAAATCTCCTCAAGAATCAACGCCTACAGCAGATTAAGACCAACCTGTCTCACGCTATGTAATGAT
>JBBUCP010000126.1:0-3738 GCA_038057725.1 Patescibacteria group bacterium
TTGCAGCACGACCAATTACCAGTGGAGTGCAAAAGTACCTGCGGTCATACACAAATTTGACTTTCTTCAACCTCCACAGTAGTATGCACGGGCCTCGTAGGGGGCCTGTTTTTTAGCAAGTCTGCCTCGGCAGAGACTGCGAGAAACCTAGGCCACAGAACGGGACTCCATAATCCAATGCCGAAAGGCGGGATGCAGGGTCTCGAACACTCCTCTTAGGCGCAACCCCAAAAAGTCTAATTTGTATGGCAAAGAAATCAATGATTATTAAGGCTAATCGTAAGCCTAAATTCTCAAGCCGCACCGTACGTCGCTGCTTCAAATGCGGCCGTCCGCGCGGATTTATGCGTGATTTCAGCCTCTGCCGTATCTGCTTCCGCGAAGAAGCCCTCGAAGGCAACATTCCGGGAGTGAAGAAGTCTTCTTGGTAATCAAGAAAAACATATGACCGACCCCATTGCAGATCTCATCAACCAAATCAAGAACGCGGGCGCCGTGAAGAAGGCGACGGTCTCCGTCCCGTTCTCGAATTTCAAACTCTCGATCGCGGAGAAGCTTAAAGACGCCGGCTGGGTGAAGTCAGTTGAAAAGAAAGGGAAAAAGATCAAAAAGACGCTCGACATCACGCTCATGTACACCGAAGAGGGGAAGGCGCACATCCAAGGCGTGAAGCGTGTCTCGAAGCCTGGACGCCGCATCTATCACGGCGCGGACGAGATTATTCCGGTCAGATACGGCTACGGCGCGCTCATCCTCTCGACCCCGAAGGGCATCAAGACCGACAAGGAGGCAAAGAAAGAAAAAATCGGCGGCGAAGCGCTCTTCCAAATTTGGTAACAAGAAAAATAAAAGTATGTCACGCATCGGCAAACAACAGATCACCATCCCCGCAGGCACCGAAGTCTCCATCACTTCGGACGCGGTCATCGTGAAAAAGGGTGCAGCAACACTCTCGAAGCCAATGCATCCGGCGATCAAAATTGCCGTCGAAAACGGTATTGTTGCGGTCAATCCGGCCAACAACACCCGTCTCGCCCGCGCGCTCTGGGGCACGTATGCCGCGCACGTGAAGAACATGATTTCCGGCGTGAACACACCGTTCATAAAGAAGCTGCAAGTCGAAGGCATCGGGTACAAAGCCGAAGTCGCTGGTAAGAATTTGAAGCTCGCGCTTGGTTTTTCTCACCCGGTCCTCGTCACGATCCCCGACGGCCTCGCGGTCGTAGTCGAGAAAAACATCATCTCGGTCGCGGGCGCCGACAAAGATTCTGTCGGGCAGTTTGCGGCATCGGTGCGCGAATTGAAGAAGCCGGAGCCGTACAAAGGCAAGGGCATCCGGTACGAAGGCGAAGTCGTCCGCCAGAAGCAGGGTAAGAAAGCAGCTGCGGCAGCATAAACCAGACCAATCGCATATGATACTTTCAAAAACACAACAGAGAGAACGCCGTCACCGCCGCGTCCGCGCACGCGTCTCTGGCAGCGCAGAGCGCCCGCGCCTTTCGGTCTACAAATCAAACACACGCATCGTGGCGCAGCTCATCGACGACGAGAAAGGGCTCACGATCGCTGCAGTGAGTTCCATCGATGAAAAGGGGAAGACGCCGCGCGAAAAAGCAGAGGCTGCAGCTGCAACGCTCGCGAAAGCAGCTGGCGCAAAGGGCGTTAAAAAGGTAGTCTTCGATCGCGGCGGCTATAAATATCTTGGCACGATCAAGGCGTTTGCGGATGCCGCGCGTGCAGGAGGTCTTGAATTTTAAACATATGACAGATCCAATTACACCAGAAGAAGTAATCCCAGCAGCTCCGGCAGACGTGCAGGTGGGCGTCGCTGCGCCGGTCCAGCCTCGCAAGCCGTTTGGCGGCCGCGGCGGTGATCGTCGTGGAGGCGGCGGCGGAGGCCGTGGCCCGCGAGGCCCGCGCCGCGACCGTGGGGGAGACGCTGCCCGCTCCGAATTCACGCAGAAGATGCTTGGCATCCGCCGCGTCGCCCGCGTCATGGCAGGTGGCCGTCGCTTTAATTTCTCGGTCTGTATGGTCCTCGGTGACAAGAAAGGCCGCGTGGGCGTCGGGTTGGGCAAGGCCGCCGACACCGCGATGGCGATCGACAAGGCATCGCGCCACGCGAAAAAGAACATGATCACGATCGAACTCACGAAGAACAGTTCCATCAAGCACAACATCGGCGCAAAATACGCCGCCTCGGTCGTCGAGATCCGCCCGTCCCCCGGCCGCGGTCTTGTCGCGGGTTCTGCCGTCCGTACCGTCCTTGAACTCGCCGGCGTCACCGATGTCACCGCAAAAGTCCTTTCCCGCTCACATAATTCCATCAACAACGCGCGCGCCGCAATCGAAGCCCTGAAGGCGATCGAGAAGAAGCGCACATAAGTATGGCCGACCTCAACCACATCAAACGACCAAAGAGCCTGAAGCGCGCCTATCGCCGCGTCGGCCGCGGGCAGTCTTCGACACGCGGCAAGCAGTCCGGCCGCGGCGGCAAGGGGCAGACTGCCCGTGCCGGCCACAAGGTTCGCCCGGCGCTGCGTGACATCATCAAGAAGATCCCGAAGCGCCGCGGCTACGGCAAGAACCGCGGACGCACCGTGTGGGCAATGAAGCCGCGCCCGCTCACGATCACGCTCTCGCAGATCGAAAAGAACTTTGATGCGGGAGAGGAAATCACGCCGAAGCTCCTCATTGAGAAACGCCTCCTCACGCCCCACAAAGGCGTACGGCCAATGGTGAAAGTCGTCGGAGAGGGCGTTTCGAAGAAATACTCGCTGAAAGGCATTACGGCATCCGTCGGGGCGAAGAGTGCGATTGAGAAAGCAGGAGGAACAATAGCGTAATTTTCAATCATTGAACCAATGAACCCATTTTCAAGCATTGGAACATTGAAAATTCATTGCAAATTGGAAATTAAAAATTGAAAATTCTAAAAATATGTTCGAAGCATTCATGCGCAAATTGAAGATCGTCGTCGAAGACGCGACGCTCCGCAACCGCGTCCTCTTCGCCCTCGCCGCGCTCATCGTCTTCCGCCTCCTCGCAGCCATTCCCATTCCCTCCATCGACGCCTCCGGTATCGCGGCCTTCCTCGCCAACAACCAATTCTTTGGCCTTCTCAATATTTTCTCCGGCGGCGGCTTTTCAAACCTCTCGATTGTGATGCTCGGCGTGGGTCCCTACATCACCGCCTCCATCGTCATGCAGCTCCTCACCGTCCTCGTCCCGAAGTTGAAGGAAATCTATCAGGAAGAAGGGGATGCCGGCCGCGCGCGCTTCATGCAGTACTCCCGTTACCTCACGCTCCCACTCGCATTCCTCCAAGGTTTCGCGTTCCTCATTCTCTTGCAGCAGAACGGCGCCATTCCGCCACTCTCGCTCGAAACGACCATCATCAACGTCTTCGTGATCGCCGCAGGCTCGATGCTCCTCATGTGGCTCGGGGAACTCATCACGGAATTCGGTATCGGCAACGGCGTCTCGCTCATCATCTTCGCGGGAATCGTCGCGGGGATTCCAGCTTCAATTGCGCAGCTCTTCTTCAGCTTCGATCTCTCGCAGCTTCCTACCTACATCGCAATGGCAGCGGCAGCAGTCGCGATCACGGCTGGCGTCGTCTTCATTACTGAAGCCGAGCGTCCGATTCCCGTCACCTACGCGCGCCGTGTCCGCGGCATGAAAGTGATGGGCGGCGTTTCCACGTATCTTCCGCTTCGCCTCAACCAATCCGGCGTG
>JBBUCP010000127.1:0-8245 GCA_038057725.1 Patescibacteria group bacterium
GTAGCATTGCGTGGCATCTGTCTTTCTCTCGGTATCGCAATCGACGGTGGTAAAGACAGTCTCTCAATGGCGACCATGATCGGCGACGATCTCGTGGTTTCTCCCGGAGAGTTGGTCATCATGGGCTACGCTCCGGTTCCCGACATCACGAAAGTCGCGACGCCTGATTTCAAAGGTGATGGACTCATCGGTCTCATCGACTTGGGCAACGGCAAGAATCGTCTCGGCGGTTCGAGCCTCGCGCAAATGTTTGGGCAGATCGGCAACGACCCGCCCGACATCGACGATCCGGATCTCTTGAAAAGAGCTTTCGAAGCAGTACAAGAGCTTATCGAGAAAGATCTCATCACGGCGTACCACGACAGAAGCGACGGCGGCCTCATAACCGCTATTGCTGAAATGTGCATCGCAGGCAACTGCGGCGCGCGGTTGCATATCTTCGATTGGTCAACAATTCCGACCCTCTTCAGCGAAGAGGCAGGGATGATCTTCGAGTGCAAACGTTCTTCGTGGAATGCAGTCATGGAAGTCTTGCGCGGCTTTGGAGTTCCATCGCTCTTGATGGGCAATACCAACCGAGAGCAGAAGGAATTGCAAATCACCAAATCGGGAGCGTCCTGCGTGTTCTCGCAGAGCGTTCTTCAGCTTCGCCAATCTTGGGAAGCGACAAGTACAGAGCTCGAAAAGCTCCAAGCGAATCCTGAAATGGTACAAGCCGAAAGTGAAAGTCATGCAGTGGAAGCGGAGGTCGACTACCGACTCTCTTTCACCCCACGTCCTGCAGCTTCGTATGCGAAATCGCGCCGTCCAAAGGTCGCGGTAGTTCGCGAAGAAGGCACGAACGGTGATCGTGAAATGGCCGCCGCTCTTTATTCGGGTGGGCTCGATCCATGGGATATCAGCATGAGTGATCTCGTCGACGGGCGCCTCACGACTCTCGAGACGTTTCGAGGCCTCGTTTTCCCGGGCGGGTTCTCATATGCCGACGTGTTCGGAAGCGCAAAAGGTTGGGCGGGTCCAATCCGCTTCAATCCTCGCGTGAGAGATATGCTCGATTCGTTCTACGCAAGAGACGATACGTTTTCTCTTGGTGTCTGCAATGGTTGTCAGTTGATGGCGCAGATCGGCTGGTTGCCATGGAAAGGCATCCCCGAAGATGCTCAACCAAGACTCGTGCACAACAAGTCAGGTCGCTTCGAGTCGCGATGGGCGACAATACAAGTACTTCAGAGTCCATCGGTACTTTTGCGTGGCATGGCAGGCTCAACACTTGGCATCCAAGTTGCGCACGGTGAAGGTCGACTACTGTTCCCGGATCCGCACGTTGCGGACGAAATCCGAAAGCAGCAGCTCGTTCCACTGGTATATGTCGACGTAGATGGCAATGCTACAGAGGCATACCCGTACAATCCCAATGGTTCGCCGGAAGGTTGGACGGCTCTATGTTCTCGCGATGGTCGGCATCTTGCAATGATGCCGCATCCGGAACGGTGTTTCCTCAAGTGGCAGTGGCCATACATGCCGGAGAAATGGCGAGGGCTCAATGCGTCGCCGTGGCTCAAAATGTTCCAAAATGCACGAAGCTGGTGCCTCAAGGGCTAGTATGTGTTTCGTTCTTTCTGCCCCCATCCGTCTAACGGGTGGGGGCATTTCTTTTGGCTATTTTGATATTTCTGCGGTATATTCACCTGCATGTCCGAGGTAACGATGGAAAAGATAGTCTCTCTTTGCAAACGCAGGGGTTTTATCTATCAAGGCTCGGAAATCTATGGCGGGCTTGCCGGGACGTGGGATTACGGCCCGATGGGGGTGGAATTGAAGAACAACATCAAGGCCTTGTGGTGGAAGACGTTTGTGCAGGAAAGGGACGATATGTACGGCATGGACGCCGCGATTTTGATGCATCCGAAAGTATGGGAGGCATCGGGGCACGTGAGTGGATTTTCTGACCCGCTTGTCGAGTGCACGAAGTGCAAGAAGCGCTTTCGCGAAGACCATTTGGAAGACAAATCAAAATGTCCGGAGTGCGGAGGGAAATTGGGCGACGCGCGCCAGTTCAACATGATGTTCAAGACGCATGTCGGTGCGACGGAAGACGCTACGTCGGTCTCGTACTTGCGGCCGGAAACGGCGGGCGGGATGTTCGTCAATTTCAAAAACATCATCGACACATTCCATCCGAAATTGCCGTTTGGCATGGCGCAGATAGGGAAGGCGTTCCGCAACGAAATCGCACCGCGTGATTTTACCTTCCGTTCGCGTGAGTTCGAGCAGATGGAGATCGAATATTTCGTTGACCCGCGTGATCCGAAATCCGTTGATGCGAAATTTGACGAGCTGTTCGATTCGCAGGTGGCATTTTTAAAAAAGATCGGCCTCTCTGATTCGAAAATCCACAAGATCGACGTGCCGGATAGCGACCGTGCGCACTATTCGAAGCGCAGCGTGGATACCGAATATGATTTCCCGTTTGGCCAGAAAGAACTTCTCGGCCTCGCGTACCGCACCGATTTTGACTTGAAGGCACATTCCGAGATGAGTACAGTGGAGCTTTCGTACTACGACGAAGAAGCCAAAGAGCGCTTTACGCCGCACTGTATCGAGCCAACTTTCGGTGTCGATCGACTTGTCCTTGCCGTACTTTCGGATGCATATACCGAAGACGACATGGGTGGCGAAGTGCGCACGTACCTTAAATTTGCGAAGGAGGTTGCACCCATCAAAGCTGCGGTGTTTCCACTCTTGAAAAACAAGCCGGAACTTGTCGCGAAGGCGCGCGAAGTGTACGCAAGCCTCAAAAAAGAAATCCCGCAAATCATGTGGGACGACAACGGCAACATAGGGAAGCGGTATCGCCGCCAGGACGAGATCGGAACGATTACAACCATTACAGCGGATTTTCAAACCTTGGAAGACGATACTGTTACATTGAGGGACAGGGACACTATGCAGCAGACTAGGGTTAAAATTTCAGAACTCGTCGCGGCAATCAAGTAGGCCTGAAGAGGAATCCGATGGTTTACACAATCTCAACGATATTGCGGTCTATTTCCCTTACATTGATTAGGATGTTCTTATAATCAAGATTTAATAGTTGACATGTTTTCTGGAGAGTATGAAGCGGCATCCTGTTTTTTTTCTTTCGCCAAGCTGAAAATGTCGCTTTGTGAATGTTCAGTATTTTTGCAAGATTTTTGTCTCGGCCAAAAGTACGGCGCACATTTTTGAAAATAATATCATGCTGTTCATCGTTTAAGAATACTTCAGCCTTTTCACTAACGGAGCCATTGATATATTTCGGGCTTCTCGATATACGGACTTTTTTCTGTTTCTCCAGAATGTTCAGGTACTGTTGTATTGTCGTATAAGTGCGTTTGAAATATCTCCCAAGAAACTGCGTATCGCAAACACCACTTTCTTTTATCACCTTGAGCAGATTTTCAACAGATAGGCCTTCTAAGCTTTTAATCATCGGTTTATAACTCAAATCTCCTCCTAACCAGTGTAAGAGCTTGTGCTTTTGGGTGTTGGGTTCAAAGTATGCAAAGAACTTATTTTTCTTGTTTTTTTCGGTAGTGAAAAGCGTAAATTCGTCCCTTCGTGCGTTTATGCTTTCTCCGAAAGAAAGTTTATCCATCTCCCAGATCTCTTTTATTGCATTCCATAGATTCCGACTCTTTACACTGAAAACAATCTTATGGCTTTTAGTCACACATCCATCAAACATAAGCACGCCTCTTGCAAAGCTCTTTCGAATGAGGAGCGATGATGTCCTGATCTCGTGCGGTTCGTGGGCCGTGTATGTCTTTGGCCCGGGAAAAACGTCAAAGTAACAGATTAAGTATCTGGCAAGAATCTTATTTGAAAATATTGTTCTCCACGCCCCTCTCTTCCTACCGACACCGGTGGGTATAATGCCGAATTCTTCTTTGATCCACTTGTTAAAAGCATCGACACTGTCTTTATATTCTTCGGTGAGTTCGATTCCATAATGCGTCTGTATCCGTACGTCGATTGACCTCTCGATTCTTTCTAGGAAATGCAAAGTATTGCTGTCGGCTTGGGCACTGACGTAATACTCTTTGCGAGAGGGTAGATATCCGACGGAATAACCCACATCGTTTTGGTCAAGTTTATTCCTTACAGCTATCAATCTCTGTGGGTGAGAGGAGGAAAATACAAATTGCATACTCAAGCTTCCGTCAGCCATAAACGCGCCTAAGATCTTTGCTAAATTATGATCCATGCTACGTACTGCTTTAATGGGTTTTGCTGAAGCAGAATTCACTTTCAAGTAGGTGATCTTGTCTCGTATATTCCTCAGCACTTTTTTCTCCTGTGCGCTGAGGCGTGCCATCTCAAGAATAATTGGAAGGGGATAGAAGTCCGCGTTGCCTTGAAGGATTCGCTTAATTACGCCATGCGCACAATGAAATTTTTCAGCGATATTTCTGCTCAACTTCTCACGCGACCAGTTTTGCATCTGGAGCACCTCTTTTTCAAGTTTCTCGACCGCCAGTTTTATTCCTTTTCCTCGTACGCATATCCACGTTCGTGGGTGAATGTCCGTTGGGTAGTGTAATAACAATAGATTAAATCTCTTACTCATATTGTCTATATAATAATATATCTTGTTGCAAATCTATCCAAAAAAATAGCAAAGTGTGGATATGTTTAGACGTGGTATTATGGAGCGCATGCCCGACACACAGATCTCGATAACGACCGGCACGATCATCAAGACCCTCGTCGTCTTGGCCGGCGCGTGGCTTCTTTTCTATCTGCGCGACCTCGTGCTCGTCGTTGTTGCGGCGGTCGTGATCGCCTCGGCGATGGATCCGGCCGTCCGCGCGTTTATGCGCTGGAAGATCCCGCGCATCCTCGCGGTCATCCTCTTGTACGTGCTCGGGATCGGGTTCGTGATGGGGATGCTCTACGTCTTCGTGCCGTCTATTCTCGGCGATCTTACGTCGCTCATCTCCGCGTTGCCGTCGTACCTCGATCTCCTTAATCGTGTTGGCGCGTACAACGAATACGCCGACCTCTTCGGTCTTCCGTCTGCCGCCAACGTCTCCCCGGCGGAGTTGATTGCAGATGCACAATCGAGCCTGCATCTCACGGGTTTTTTTGGCAACGCGTTTGGCACCGCCGCGACACTCTTCGGTGGCCTCTTCTCGTTTGTCCTCATCCTCGTCTTGTCATTCTATTTCACGATGGCGGAAACGGGCGTCGATGACTTCCTCGCGGTCATCACACCGCGCCGCTATCGCGCGTACATGCTCGATCTGTGGGATCGCTCGAAGAAAAAGATCGGCCTCTGGATGCAAGGACAACTCCTCCTCGGCGTCATCATGGGCGTCCTTGTCTATCTCGGTCTCACCATCCTCGGCATCGAGCATGCACTCCTCTTGGCCGTCCTCGCGGCGTTTTTCGAGCTTATCCCGGTCTTCGGCCCCACGCTCGCTGCGGTCCCGGCGATCCTCATCGGCTTTGCCGACGGAGGCCTCACCGTCGGCCTCCTCGTGATCGCGCTCTATATCATCCTCCAGCAATTCGAGAACCATCTCATCTACCCGCTTGTCGTCACTAAGGTCGTCGGCGTGCCGCCCCTCCTTGTCATTTTAGGACTTATCATCGGTGCGAAGCTCGCCGGGTTCTTAGGCATCCTTCTTTCGGTTCCGATGGTTGCGACTTTGCAGGAATTGGTACGTGATTTGAGTTCACGGAAAACATTTGCAAGCGAGGAGTAAAACTAGTTACTGGTTGCGAGTTGCTGGAAAAAATGAGGGCCAGCAATTTTGCTGGCCCTTGCGAGTGGGACTGTCACGTCAGGAGATCGCCAATTCTGACATCTAGCTTCTTCGCTGCGCTTTCTCCATTCACGACAAGTTCCAGCCAACGCTGATTGCCATAGCCGGAACTACCAACAACCCAGCTTAGATTCTTCGAAGGAACATCGGCAAGTCGTCGGGAGAATGCGACGTCGGAAAAACGCGTACTATTCCGCTCATGCGCCAAGACCGTCGTTTTGCAGTTGCCAAATGGTTCATCGATGTACCACACGGCGAGTGGTGCGTCGGGAACGACATCTTGTACTCGCGTCTTTTCTGCAGGCACTTTCCATCCTCCGGCAATCCACAGCGCAACGCGAGGTGAAAATTCATAGCTTCTGAATTGGGTCTGAACTATTTCCTCGGCCTCAACAGTCGCGATGAGACGCTTCTTGACCGCCCATTGCATTACCGTCGGAATATCGAGGACGTGTAGTGTCTCAGCTAGTCGCAGTTTCTTCACCAGCGAGAGTGTCTGTCCGGCAAGTGTTGACACAATCAACGCTTGGCCAGTACGAGTGTAGCAAAATGGAGTGCCATTTTGCCACCGTTCCCGACAACCATCACGAGACGCAACATTTGCAAGAATGACGCCTTCTCGTTTTGAACCACGTATTGCATCCTGCGCATCAACGATATGCCCCGCCGCTTCGAGATCACTGCGTGCACCAATGATCTGCGGTTGTATGCCGAACAACGATTGAACACGAAGAGCCTGTCGCCCCGCCGCATTGGTGCAATCACAGTCGGTTACGATGCTAAAGAACTGTACCTTCATGACCTATCCTTTCGGGCCACTAGTTGCCACGGATCATTCCACGGCAACGCGATGACCAAAAAAGAAAACCCTCCGCGTTTGCGGAGGGTTTTCGTAACTATGCTTTTCAAAATTACATCATACGAAACATTCCTCCGCGCGAAGGGTCATCATTTCCATCATCATTGCTGCGCGAAGGTGCGGATGCATATTTGGATAGTAGCAGTGTGTAAATTCTTGTCAACCTAATTGCAGTAGAGCCATGTTTCGCGTACTCTAATGCGATGGCAAAGCCTTTTTACATTACGACCACCCTTCCATACGTCAATTCGATTCCTCACGCAGGCCACGCTCTTGAATATGTGCAAGCGGACATCCTTGCGCGCTACCGCGCGCTCTGTGGCGACGAAGTCTTTTTCAATACTGGCACCGACGAGCACGGCATCAAGATCTACCGAAAAGCACTCGAAGAGAAAAAAGACCCCCAAGCGTATGTGGACGAATATGCAGCGAAATTCAAGGAGGTCGTGAAGAAACTGAACTTGTATCCGGACATCCATTTTATCCGCACCACCGACCCGCATCACAAAGCCGCTGCGCAGGAATTCTGGCGGCGCTGCATGGCCGCGGGGGATATCTACAAGAAAAACTACGAGGTGAAATACTGCGTGGGCTGTGAACTCGAAAAGACCGACAGCGAATTGCAGAACGGCCGCTGCCCGATCCATCCCAACCTCGACCTCGAAACGATCAAGGAAGAGAACTATTTTTTCCGCTTTTCGAAATACCAGGTGCCGCTTTTGGATTTGTATGCGCGCCGGCCCGATCTTGTCGTCCCCGACTACCGCTTCAACGAAATCCGCGCGTTCGTCGCGGCGGGGCTCCAGGATTTTTCCGTATCACGGCTCAAATCGAAGATGCCATGGGGCGTGCCGGTCCCCGACGATGACGAACAGGTGCTTTTTGTCTGGTTCGATGCCCTCATCAATTACATTTCCACGCTCGGCTGGCCGGAAGATACTGCCACGTTTGAAAAATACTGGGGCATCATTCCGTCGCCGAAAGCTCTCCAGGTAGCAGGGAAGGATAATTTGCGCCAACAAAGCGCGATGTGGCAGGCGATGCTCATTTCCGCCGATCTTCCATCCACAAAACAAATTGCAATCCATGGATTTATTACATCTGGTGGCCAAAAGATGTCCAAGACTCTTGGCAACGTCATTGACCCGATGGCGCTCGTCGATGAGTACGGCGCAGACGCCTTGCGCCTTTTCCTCGCGCGGCACATCCATCCGTTTGAAGACTCGGATTTCACGATGGAGAAATTCAAGGAAGTCTATAACGCCGATCTCGCCAACGGCCTCGGCAACCTCGCAGCGCGCATTCTCACGCTCGCAGAAGCGAATCTGCCGGCCGCGCTTACGCGTCCGGCCCCAACCGGATTTCCGAAAGAATATAGCGACGCGCTCGATAGCTATGACTACAACACCGCCGCGGATTACGTGTGGAAGTTGATTGGGGAGTTGGATAAGGAGCTGACGGACACGAAGCCGTTTTCTGTCGTCAAAGAAGATCCAGAAAAAGGTAGGGCGATGATTACGAGCATGATAGAGCGTCTCTACATGATTGCCCGCCTCCTCCAGCCCTTTATGCCTGC
>JBBUCP010000128.1:0-9915 GCA_038057725.1 Patescibacteria group bacterium
GCAAGTATGTCGCTGGTAATGTGGGTATAAGCCTCTTTCGTCTCTATCGGCTGTAGAACTCGAAGACTGCGGGGTAGTCCAATGGGATTTCTGCCGCTACATAGGCCGGCTCGCCTTCTACCTTCGCCACCAAGGTCGATGCGTCGACGGAAAGCCAGTGCGGGATCGCGCGGGCAGCTGCTTCGGGATTGGTCATGTGGAAAAAGAGTGTACTTTTGCGCGAGCCTTCGCGGACGGAAATGGCGTCGCCTTTTTTGAGGCGGTACGACGGCGTCGTGATGCGCTTGCCGTTCACGAGAAGGTGGCCATGGCTCGTCATTTGGCGGGCAGCGCGGCGCGTGAGTGCAAAGCCGGCGCGATAGGCAGCGCTGTCGAGGCGCAGCTCGAGCGCGCGGTGCAATGCTTCCGGCGGTAGCTTTTCCTCAAAGGCCGCGGCCGCATAATTCGAGAGCTGGCGCTCGGCGATGCCGTAGGTAAAGCGTACTTTCTGCTTTTCGAGGAGCTGACGGCCGTAGTCTGTCTTGCCGCCGCGTCCGCCGCCGCGCGGCTTCTTGACGCGCGCTTCCACAAGCGCAAATTTCTGCGTCTGTGTCTGTTCGAAAATCTGCGCACCGAGGCGCTTCGCAATCTTATATTTTGATTTGATCTGTAACATACGGTTTGGATTTTTTGTTAGATGCGACGAGCTTTGCGAGGACGCGGTCCGTTGTGCGGCACCGGGGTGTCGTCCGAAATGCGGGTAATCTCGATGCCTTTGCCGGCAAAACCGCGCAGAGCCGATTCGCGGCCGCTTCCGACGCCGCGAATGACGACATCGACGTCCTTGAGGCCCATCAAAGCACCTTTTTCTCCCACGAGTTCACCCACTTTAGCGGCTGCAAAAGGAGTGCCCTTCTTCGCGCCTGAAAAGCCAAGCGCTCCCGAAGACGACCACGCGACCGTATTCCCTTCCTTGTCGGCCAAGAGGACTTTTGTATTGTTGTAGGTCGCATGGATGTGGAGCGTCCCCGATGCGAGGACTTTCTTTGCGGTGCGTGCGAGCGAACGGGATTTCATTCCCTGGTCGACCGTGCCACCTGATTTCCGGATGATTCGTTTCTTTCCCATACAATAAATTACATTGGTTTGATCATGTTTTCTCCAGCTTACGACGGCCGCTCGTCATCGTTTTGCGAACGTTGCCGCGGACGGTGCGTGAATTGGTTTTGGAAGTCTGGCCGCGGACCGGGAGCTTTTTCATATGGCGGATACCGCGATGCGCTTTGATATCCTTCAGGCGACGGATGTTGCCAGAAATGAAGCGGCGAAGCTCGCCTTCCACGATATTTTTCTCGATGGCCTCACGCAAGGCCGCTTCGTCCTTCGCCGAAAGCTTCTCCGGTACCGTGCCCGGATCGATGCCAAGCTCCTTGAGTGTGGCCTCTGCCCGCGGACGGCCGACACCATAAATGGCGGTAAGCCCGATCTCGAGCCTCTTTTTATCCGGAATGGTAATGCCTGCGATGCGTAACATGGTATTGAAATTTATGCGTGGTTATCCCTGTCGCTGTTTATGGCGAGGATTTGAGCAAATGACCCACAGCGCACCACGGCGGCGCACATGTTGACACTTCAAGCAGATTTTTTTGACTGATGCTTTTACTTTCATGCGAAAGCGAGAAGTGGCCTAAAACCTCCGCGTGATTCGCGCCCTTCCGCCGTACGGGTCAAGCTGGACGGAGACCTTATCCCCGACCAAAACCCTGATCCGATGCAAACGCATCTTCCCGGCGAGGTACGCTATCGTCAACTCGCCGCTTGCGAGCTTGACGCGGAACAACGTGTTGGGAAGGGCCTCTTCGACCACTCCATCCACGACTTCTGGTTCAGACATATTCTGCGCCACGAAGAATAGCAAGTATTGGGAAAGGAGTCAAATGACAGACTAGATTTGCTCCGGCGGCGACTCGACCGTGACCTTGATGTCGCCTGCGTCCTTCGGGAATGCATGTTGCCAAAACGGAGTTATTCGCGCACGAGCCTCCTCGATAGCTGGAAAGCCCGCGATAATCGTCTCGAATGCCGCCTCCTCCCGCCCCGCGAGGACCTCGGCGACAGCGGCCTCGTCGACGTGCCAGATGATTTCCCCCCGTCCCATAAGGGTAAACGTGATCGATTTTTGCCCGATGTCAGCCGCACCGAGTTCGCCGACAGGCGCCGCGCTGATGTCGGCGGCAAAACGGATCGAGACCGATTGCCCTTCGGCGTCGGCACTCACCGCCTGCGCGACCGCGCGTGCGAAAAGGTCTGCCGGGAAAACGGGCATCGTGACCGTAACGCGTTCACGGATGCGAACGCCGCCACCCGCCTCATTCGCCGGCGGAAGCGTTTCGAAGGAGAGCGCCACAAGGCCGGGAAATGCGAGTGATCCATCCGGAACCGTGCGGCTTAATTCTTGCGCCTTTTCATTCAGGCGATTACGGATCTCTGCCTTGCTTGCCTCAAGGATCGCAGAAGAAACGGCCGGTCGCTCTCCGGAAAATCCACCGGTAAACGCTGCGGCAGATTTAGCATACACTTTTGCATAATCCTGCGAACCCTTGAGTCCCGGCAGCGTGAACTTGTCGACGGGGGCAAGATTGTACGAAGGGCCTGTTTGATCCGCAAAGACGGTTACTGTGGCGCTGCCCGGTGTCGTGCCCTTCATGGCGGCGACATCCACCGAAGCGGGGATACGGAAAAGAAGCCCATCCGGCGACTGGAAACGCGTGTTTTTAATGAGTCGCAGCACACGGTTGGTTTCGTTGTAGACGGTTATGTTGCCGCTTGCCTTTTCTTCTGCCTTTTCCAGCCCATTCGCCTGCACAAGAGCCGAATCTTCAAATATCTCGGTCGTAACGGTGAAGGTAATGGTGCCGGTTGCGGCGCCCATCGCGGGATATGCCGTAAATGCGTTCGACGAATCGAACGGCATGACGTGCGTGCGCGGGACTATCGTGATTGTTGTCGACGGAAAGAGGATAAACGCCCCGGCCGCGCTGAGAACCACAAGCACAATGAGTGCCGCGATCCACATTCCAACGCGGGATTTGCGCCGTCGCGGCTCGTATTCCACCCGTGCTTCAGGCATGCGTTGTGGCGACTGCAAACGCTGCCGCGCTGCAGACGGACGGAAATCACGTATCGAACGCTCCGGCGCTAAGACTCCCGGTTCAGCCTCGGATTCCGCCGCGATGTCGTGCATGTAATTGCGTGCCATGGTTTGTGCAAGTATACACCACGATCAAGAATCCTGTTCAAGGATATTCACATAGCCCGCTGCGACGCCCAGCGCCGTGTCGGGCAGTCCTTCTTGCCACGTGACCACGTCGCGCAGGTGTTCTGCGGTAAGCGGCTCGACGGTGAACGGCTGCAACGTCGCGGAGAACTGCGAGAAATCTAAGAGCGAGAAAACACCTTGAAGCCACGGCGAAAATTCCGCCGGAGCCGAGAGCATCGCAGCATTCGGCAGTCGGCGCTCGGCGGCTAGTTTTGCAAACGCTTCGCCGAAGACTTTTGCGAGGTTCGGTTCCGCACGCGCGAGTGAATCCTTCAGCGCCTTGCACGCATCGGTGCTGCACGTGTCGGTCGCAAGCATACGGAGCTGCGTCAGTGTCTCCTCGGGAAGCCCAGCGCCTGCGACGCGTGCGAGAATCGTCGTCAGGCCTTCCTGGACGACTTCGGTCCGCGTCTGCGCTTCTTTCAAGACTGCGGCGCAGCTGGTCACGCTGCTCCCGACATCGATCACGAGAAAGCGTTGAATATCCGGCATGTGCTCGCCAAGGACGGCAAGAAGCGCGCTGGTGCTCGAGCGGATGATGGGTGTCCGTCCCGGCAGTATCCGCGAGAGGACATCAGTGATGCTTTTCTTGATATCCGGCTGTGCTTCGCTTTCAAAGGCGATGACGCCGGCGCATACTGCACGCTTCCCGATCGGGGTCCCGGTGGCGTAGCCGTTTAAATAGACGTGCATAACGCCCGTCTCAAGGATGTTTCCGCGATCGAAGTCTGACGTGGCCTCCAGCGCTTTTTTTGCAAGGGTGGCGATAGCGTCTTTCCGCACGACGCGCGGTGTATCGTATAATTCTTCCGTCTCGGCGGTGCGGAAGCGCGTCCACGGCGCATGCAGGATCGCATACACGGCAACGGGCGGCTTTGGTGCAGCCTTTGCGGCTGTCCCCGCGTAGGATTTCAGCACGTCCCCGGCATTTTTCTCAAGCAATTGCGAAATTGCCGCCGCACTGTGCTCTTTGGTGCGCTCCTCGAGCGGAAGCGTTTCCCTCTTTTTGGAAATCACTACGGCCGGTTCGCCTGGTATGAGGCGCACTATAGATACGCCGACTGACATATCGTCAATATCCGCAACAAGCACCACTTTCCCTGTGGAGCGCTTTAGAAACATTCTCAGAAGTATACCCCATTAGATAGGCGCAAGCGCCATCTAACGGGGCGTGCCAAGAAATTACGCAAGCACCGCCTTGATGCGACGGATGCCGGCGGCGACGGCTTCTTCTTTTTGGATTTTGAAGGTCCCGCTTTTTTCGATTTCAGAGGTATTCGAAACGTGCGGGCCGCCGCAGAATTCAATCGAGAATGATTGGTCGTACATAGGGCGGTCCTCTGTAGCGCCGACAGGTCCGAGCGAATAGACAGAAACCATGTCCGGATACTTTGCGCCGAATTCGTGCTGCGCATTCAGTTTTTCCGCCTCCTCTTTCGGCATCGTCGATCGAACCATTGGCAGGTGCTCTTTTATTTTCTCGTTCACAATGCGTTCGACTTCTTTCTTCTCATCGTCAGTCATTTTTGCCGGATGCGCAAAGTCGATGCGAAGCCGCTCGCCAGTGATATTCGAGCCGCGCTGCTTTACCGACTCACCCAAGACCATTTGGAGGGCTTTAAGGAGCAGGTGGTGCGCTGTATGCAAACGCACCGTGGCTTCTGATTGATCGGCAAGGCCGCCTTTGAATTTTTGCTCGGCACCGGCACGCGAGAGATCGCGGTGCGAATCCATCTCTTTTTTAAATGCGTTGATATCTACCGATGCACCGCGCTCCTTCGCAAGTTCCTGCGTAAGTTCGAACGGAAATCCATGTGTCGTAAAAAGGACGTAGGCATCATGGCCGCTCACCGTATCGCCCTTTGTCAGTTTTTCAAATTCTTTCATTCCACGCGAAAGCGTCTCGCGGAATTTCGATTCTTCGTCGGCGATCGCTTTTTCTGTTGCTACAAGATGTTCGATAACTTCCGGATATTGTTCTCCGTGTGTCTTTGCAATGACGCGTGCGATCGTCGAGAGCTCCCCCGCTGGAAATCCGATTACATCCGCGTAGCGAACAGCCCGTCGAATTAAGCGACGTAAGAAATAGCCCCTGTCTGTATTTGAGGGCAGTACGCCGTCGGTAAGCATAAACACAGTTCCTCGCATGTGATCTGCGACGATACGAAATGCTGGTGCGTGATCTTCGTATTTTGCAGTGCCTCTCTTTTGCAGTTCTTCGATAATCGCCCAAAGTGCATCAGTCTTAAACATGTCACCCGAACCTTCCGCTGCCCCTGCGATTCGTTCAAGCCCTCCACCAAAATCGACATTCAACTGCGGAAGTTCTTCAAAACCACCGTCAGGTTTCTTGATGTATTGCATGAAAACCGAGTTACCGATCTCCATGAACCTCCCGCAATCACAGTTCGGATGGCATTTTTCTCCCCACTTCGGATCATGCTCAATGTGGGTAAACTCGAAGAATACTTCAGAGTCAGGACCTCCGGGTTCGCCAATGGGCATTTTTTCGGGAGTACCTGCACGACTCCACCAATTTTTCTTCGCATCATAGAAGAAAATGCGTTCACCCGAATTAATGCCGCGCTTGTATCCGTCTGCTTCT
Organism: Patescibacteria group bacterium; assembly: GCA_038057725.1. Taxonomy (GTDB): domain Bacteria; phylum Patescibacteriota; class Minisyncoccia; order Phycocordibacterales; family UBA2100; genus UBA10103. The sequence goes on from JBBUCP010000128.1 coordinate 5,904, forward strand.
GAACCGATTTTTGCGGCTGCGGTATCCGTCACGCCTTTCGACGTAAAAAGTTTCTGCCAAATTTCTACGGATTCGTCATCCTGTGGGATGCCGTATTGCTCTTCGCCAATGAACACGGTTACATACAGCCGCTTCGGATCAAGGCCGACGACATCGGTGAGAAATTCAAAGTACCAACCAAGTTGTTCTTTTTTGAAATAGTCCCCGAAACTCCAGTTACCAAGCATCTCAAAGAATGTCGTATGGCGGTTGTCTCCAATCTCATCGATATCCGCCGCACGGAAGGACTTCTGGGAATCAACCACGCGCTTCCCCTTCGGATGCGGCTGGCCGAGGAGGTACGGAAGCAAGGGCTGCATGCCCGAGCCAGTAAAAAGCGTCGTCGGGTCGTTTTCAGGCACAAGGGAGGCCGATGGGATAACGGCATGCCCGCGATCGGCGAAGAATTTAAGGTATTTCGAGCGTATTTCGTTTGAGGTCTTCATCGCAGTAGTTATAGCACTACCTTGATTTTTGGGCGAGTGAAGTAATAAGGAAAGCATAGTCAAACGCCCGCTCTTTGATCCATTCATACCGACCGCTTTTGCCGAAGTGACCACCGGCGAGTTCGCATTTGAAGAGGAGTGGTTTAGCCCCGGTTCCCATTGCACGAATGCGTGCGGCCCATTTTGCTGCTTCCCAATAGGGCGTGCGGATATCGTGTGCGGATGCGCGGACGAGCGTTGCGGGATATTCGACCGCACGCACATTTTCGTACGGTGAGATGCGCATGATCGCATCATATTGTTTCTTGATCTTGGGATTCCCAATCTCATCATAATGCAAGCGCGTGCCGCCGAGTTTTTCGTCCATGAGTGAGGTGATGAGATCGGCCGCAGGAACGTAGACCGTTGCTGCACCAAAAAGATCCGGTCGCGCATTCATGACCATTCCCATCAGCATGCCGCCTGCCGAGCCGCCGGTGATTGCAAGCTGCTTCGGCGTCGTGTAGCCATTCTTGATGAGATATTTTGCGACGGCGATGAAATCATCGCCCGTGCGGTGTTTTGTCGTGAGGTACGCTTGTTTGTGCCAATTCCAACCCATTTCACCGCCGCCGCGCGGATGTGCGAGCACATACACAAAGCCGCGCTCCAAAAGAGGCAAGCGTGCGACTGAAAAATGCGGATCAAACGTAATGCCGTAGGAGCCGTAGGCTTCGAGAAGTGTCGGTGCGTGCTTCTTAATCCCCTTTTTGTGCACCATGACCGCAGGGACCTTGACGCTGCCATTCTGTACCCAGATCCTTTTGGAAACGTAGTCTTTCTTGTCATAGCGTGGCACTTCCTGCTCTTTGCGTACGACGAATTTCTTGTCGTCCACATGGTAGTCGTAGACGGTCTTCGGCGTAACGAACGATTCGTAGGTAAGCCGGAGGTACGACGACGCGTAGTCGATTCCTGCGGCAAGGGAAAACGAGTGTTCGCCTTCCGGCAGCTTCACGTGCTCCCACTTTTCCGATTCCGGGTGATAGAGGTGGATTTCTTCCGAGCCATTTTCGCGAAATGTGAATGCGATAAACGAGAGGAAGGCAAAAATTGCCATGACCGATCTCTTTGGATCATGCGGCAGCCACGTCTTCCAATTCTTTTTGTCCGGCTTTTGCACGAGCGTGCGCCTGATCTTGTAGTTCACGGCACGCTCATTCGTGGTTATGTAAAAGTACGCACCGTGATGTTCGACGTAGTAGCGGACTTTCTTTGTGCGCGGCGCGATAAGCTTTGGCGTTCGCAAAGGCTCGCGCGCAGGAATGAAGCGCACTTCGGTCGTCGTGTAATTTGCCGCATAGATAAAAATGTAGGCGTCGCTACGGCTTTTCCCGAGCGCGACGTACCACTGCGGATCGAGTTCTTCGTACACGAGGGCATCTTTCGTCTGATCATCGCCGATTGTGTGTCTGAAAATCTTCCGCGGCGGATGCGGATGCTCTTCGAGCGAGTAGAAAACGTGCTCGTTGTCCTCTGCCCACACAAAATCAGCGACGTGCGTCACTTTTTCTTTCAGCAATTCTCCGGTATCGAGCCGCTTGATATACAGTGTACGGTCTTCGTCGCCCTTTGTATCAGTCGTATAGGCCAGCAGGCGATGGTCGGGCGATGCTTCCGCATCGCCGAGTGAGAAGTATTTCTGTCCCTTTGCGAGCTTGTTTTCGTCCAAAATCACCGTCTCGCGGCCTTTCTCGCCTTCGCGACGGCAATGGATCGCGTATTGCATCCCCTTTTTGGTCCGCGAATAGTAATCGTACGGGCCGTCTTTGACCGGTACCGATGAATCGTCTTCCTTGATGCGCGAATGAATTTCTTTGTAGAGCTTGTTTGCGAGCTTTTTGTGCGGGCGCATGAAATCGGCCGCATAGTCATTCTCCGCATTCAAATAAGCCTTAACGTCCGGCTTCGTCTTGTCCTGCAGCCACCAGTATGGATCCACGTGTTTCTTGCCGTGGATCGTGAATTCATGCGGTTTTGTCGCAGCAATCGGAGGATTTTTCATCGCGACACTGTACCATTTCTTCCTTGAAATGCACGAAAATGCACTTGTTTATAAAAGTGCTATAGCACTCTTATAAACAAGTAATGGTCTACAACGTGACTCCTTCTGCGAGAAGAATTTCTCTTTTGCGAGCGGATCCGCCGCGGTTGTAGTTGCCGATGGCTCCGCTCGTGTGGATGACGCGATGGCACGGGACGGTCGAATCGTAATTGGTGCGCATGATAGCGCCGACGGCGCGCGCTGCGTTCGGATTCCCTGCTTTTGTCGCGACTTGCTTGTACGTCATCGAGCCGCCTTTCGGAATTTTGCGCACGATATTCAATACTTTTTCACGGAATGTTTTCATGCATACGTTATACCAAATCTTATAATCCCAACGTCGTTTGTGATTGTTTTTCCACCGGTTTTATCGATGATTTTGGCGGCGCGAATACTTGCAGTTTTCTGCCCACCATTTCGCGGTAGATGCAGTAGTCGCAGGTGTCACCCGCTTTTGGTAGGGACTCGCCATCGAGGCATTTTTTGATTTCCAACAGTGTCGGCTCGATCCAATCGCCTTTGCCTTTGTGCGGCACCAGCGTAATCTCGAATTCGAGGACGCCGTCGAAGGCCTTGCGGTCCTTACTTGCGTTTGCGTAGACGAAGTAGCCCGTGTCGGACACCGTAAAGCCGTTTTGGCGGAAGAGCCATTGGTAGATCTCCATCTGCTGCTTGTAGCCATCGTGCCAATCTTTATCGAGCGCCTCGATTTTTTCGTCCTTGCTCGTGGATTTGTAATCGACGATGTGCAACTCGCCTTTCGGATTCACCCACACATCGTCGACGGCGCCCGAGACGGTAAAACCGGTCGGTACATGTTTGGAATCGATGCCCTTGAAATTCTCGCGCCAAATATCCATCTTCGGATGTTGAAATGGGAGGACATCGAGACCGTATTGCTCCATTAGAGGGTGCGCTGTCTTGCCTGCACGATGGATGTCGAACTCTTTTTTAAGAAGCGCATCGACTGCGGAATTGAGATTGAACGGAAAACCGGGCGGGCGGGCGGTGCCGAGTTTGTTGTCGATGTAGAAACAGCGCTGGCATTCCACGAAGAGCCCTATTTTCGAGCGGGAAAGCCGCCACCTATCGCCGCCATAGTTCCAGCCGGGATTGCGGTCGGGTTTGTAGTACTGCGACATTGCGACAGTATATCACTCCGGATTTCCTGCGTCGTGCAGGCGCTTGAGCATCCTCTCCACATACCACATCCCAAAGAAAATTCCCAAGGTAAGCGCCGCGGTGAAAACGGCAACGGAATACAGGTGGAACGCAACAAGGACGCCGATCGATGCAGAAACCCAGAGGCCGGCGGCCGTCGTTATGCCGTGGACACTATCGCCTCGCATGAAAATAAGCCCCGCACCGATGAAGCCGACGCCTTGCACGATGCCGGCCGCGATACGCGCAGGATCGAAATTGACGATGCCGAGGAATTGGAGAT
>JBBUCP010000129.1:0-2953 GCA_038057725.1 Patescibacteria group bacterium
AAGAGCAAGGCGTCGTTCGACAGTAAGAATCGTTCCGGGCAGCGGTCATCATCCTTGGGCGCGACAAGGGAGTCCGCGCCGGCGACTATTTGTTCAAGGAGCCGAAGGACGTGATTTCAATCGCTCGCGCGATTACGACAGGCGCCTACGGCCTGGAGCCACTCCGCATCCGCATCCCCGAAGGCGCAACGACGCGCAGCATGGCAAAGTTATACGCTGCGCAGTTGCAGCGTTTTGACGCCGAGAAATTCCTCAAGAAAGCGCAGTCAGACGAGGGATTTCTCTTTCCCGACACCTATTTCTTTCTTCCGAATGCAACCGAAGACACGGTCATAACCGCGATGCGGCAAAATTTCGATTCTCACATCGAGACGTTGGTCGGTGACATCACAAAATCCGGCCGGCCGCTGCGCGACATTGTGATCATGGCATCCATTTTGGAAAAAGAAGCGCATAATTACACGGATCGGCAAATGATCGCCGGCGTCCTCTGGCGTCGCATCAAGATTGGGATGGCGCTGCAGGTGGACGCGGCGTTCCTCTATAGCCTCGGTTACACTACGTTCGATCTGACAAAAGCGGATTTGGCCAACAAGGACGATCCGTACAACACCTATGCGCATAAGGGCCTCCCGCCGGGTGCGATTGGCTCTCCAAGCATGTCGTCCATGAAAGCCGCGGTAAACCCAATCGACAGGGGCTATCTCTTTTATCTTGCTGACAGCACGCACACGACGCATTATTCGAAGACGTATGAGGAGCATTTGAGACTGAAGGCATTGTATCTGGGTACATAATTTGCAAGCTCCAAATTGCAAATTAGGATTTGAAGCTTACACTGTGCCCCATGTCAACAGTGTATGTAGGTTTGTCTGGTGGTGTCGATTCAGCAGTGAGTGCCGCTCTGTTACAACAGGCCGGACACAGCGTCGTCGGTGCTTTCATAAAAATCTGGCGGCCGGAATTCATTGACTGCCCGTGGCAACGAGATCGCTTGGACGCTATGCGCGTGTGTGCTGCATTGGAGATTCCGTTCAAAGAAATTGATTTGTCCGACGAATACAAGAAAACGGTGATCGACGACATGGTCGCCAATTACGCGCGCGGTATTACGCCGAATCCAGACGTCCTCTGCAATCGCCACATCAAGTTCGGTGCGTTTGCGAAGTGGGCGTACACCGAAGGCGCCGATTTCGTTGCGACGGGGCATTATGCGCAGAATATCGACGGGCGGCTCGAGCGCGGCAAAGATGCCAACAAAGATCAGTCGTATTTCCTCTGGCAACTCACCAAAGAGGATTTAAAGCGCGTCCTGTTTCCCGTCGGCGGGTATGCTAAACCCGCAGTGCGCGCACTTGCGCAAAAATTCGGTCTGCCCGTCGCTGCAAAGAAAGACAGTCAAGGCCTCTGTTTTGTCGGTGATGTCACGATGCGAGATTTTCTCGCACACTATCTGCCGCTCGAAAAGGGAAGAGTACTTGATGAGCGAGACGCTGCAATCGGCGAACACGATGGAGCGGCACTCTATACACTCGGCGAGCGGCATGGGTTTCGCATTCTCTCGAAAACGGCGCACGAGACGCCATACTATGTCGGCATCATCGATACGAAGGAAAATACGATTACTGTTTCTATCAACCGGGAGAAAGCCGCCCGCAGCAGCGTGAGTCTTATTGGTATGAATTGGCTCGTCATGCCACAAGCAGGTGAGAAATACACTGCGCAAGCACGCTATCGCGAAACACCTGTTGTCTGCACAATCGCAGGCTCCACGGTCACGTTCGAAAAGCCGCATCTTGCCCCAGCGGGGCAGTCACTTGTCGTATACGCTGGGAACGAGGTCGTTGGCGGGGGAATTATTGCGGTATAATTTACGAGTGCACCAAGTGCTCATAACCAAAGCCGACGGCGAGCAAGAGCCATTTGACCCACATAAGCTGGATTCGTCCCTTCTGCGCGCCGGCGCATCGACCGCTGCGCGCACTGAAATCATCGATCGTGTGCAAAGTCATCTCAAGGATGGCATGCGCACCGAAGATATTTACGGACACGCGTTTGAAATGCTTCGTAAAGAGGGGGCTCCGGCGGTCGCAGCGCGCTATTCGATAAAACGCGCGATCTTCGCACTTGGCCCCAGTGGTTTTCCCTTCGAGCAATTTCTCGCCGAAGTTTTGAAAGCGCACGGCTGGAGTACACGCACCGGTGTCACACTCACCGGACGCTGCGCGCCGCACGAAGTCGACGTCCTTGCGCGTAAAGGCGCACGAACAATTGGTATCGAGGCGAAATTTCATAATGAAGCGGGAGGGAAGACCGACATCAAGGACGCGCTTTACGTGCACGCGCGCTACGAAGACCTCGCGCGCTCTCCCGAAAAATCTTCGCGCGTCGACGAAGGCTGGCTCGTCACGAACACGCGCTTTACCCGCAATGCAATCCGGTATGCCCAGTGCAGCAATCTCACGCTCCTCGGCTGGGATTTCCCGCGCGGCCGCGGCCTCATGCAGATGATCGAATCAGTGCGCGTCCACCCGCTTACCGCGCTCACGACGCTCTCGGAGGGCGAAAAGCATCGCCTTATGGAAAACAACATCGTCCTCTGCCGGCATGTGCAGAATCCGCATCTCTTGCAGGAATACGGCGTGAAGCCCGGCCGCATCGCGTCCGTGATGGAAGAAGCGAAATACCTCTGCGCCCTGGATGCTGGCGCGCCAGAGAAATACACAGTTTCTTCCTTGCATTCAGCACTTACACATTAAAATGCGCTAGAATCAACTATCTATGTACGCTGACCCTACCATGGTGATGTTCGGGCAACTTCTTCTCGCAGCCTTTCTCGGCCTTGCGATCGGTACCGAGCGGTCCGTTGTTGCGCAGCAACGCGCCGGCATGCGCACCTTTGCACTCGTTTCTTTGGGCGCGTGCGCGTTCGTCATCGGAGGGCAAGCCATCG
>JBBUCP010000130.1:0-2316 GCA_038057725.1 Patescibacteria group bacterium
GGTTGAGCTGACGTACTAAAGATAGCTTCTAGGGGCTAGCTTCTAGCTTCTAGCGAATGTAAGCTAGAGAGCATGTCGAAAATTCTTCACGATATACAGAAACGTCACGAGCTCCTCAAAGAGGCGATACACCGATACCGCACGGCTTTTCATGTACATGATAGAGAAGAAATTTCTGCAGAGGCGCTGGATTCCTTAAAAAAAGAGCTGGTTGAAATCGAGGCGGCATATCCGGGATTGGTGACGGGAGACAGCCCAAGCCAGCGCATCGCCGGAGCGCCACTCTCGGGCTTCAAAAAGGTGCGACATACGATACCGCAATGGTCTTTGAATGATGCGTTTTCGGCGGAAGATATCGCGGAATTCGACGCGCGCGTGAAGCGTTTCTTAAAAGAGAAATTTCCCGGTGCCACACCGACCTACTTATGTGAATTGAAAATCGATGGCCTGAAGGTCGTCCTTACGTATGAAAAAGGGCGCTTAGTGACTGCTGCAACGCGCGGTGACGGCGTCGTCGGAGAAGACGTGACGCACAACGTGCGCACTATCGAAAGCGTACCGCTCTCGCTCTCGCGCTCGATCGATGTCGTCGTCGAAGGAGAAATATGGCTTCCCGCAAAGGAACTCGCACGTATCAATACGGAGCGGGTAAAAAACGGAGATGCAACGTTTGCAAATCCGCGCAACGCAGCGGCAGGCTCGATCCGACAGCTCGATCCTTCGATTGCGGCGTCGCGTCGGCTCGACGTGTTTATCTACGAACTCGCTTCGACGTCGGAGGAATTTCCGAAAGATCAACTCGGTGAATTGGAATACCTGCGCTCTCTCGGCTTCAAGGTAAATCAGAATTACAAACATGCCAAATCGATCGAGGAGATCGTTGAATTTTGGGAGCGATGGAAACCAAAACGTGGTAAACAGATAGACGATAAGAAAGGCAAAAGGAATTCTCCGAAAATTGATGAGATTCTAGGCGCGGGGAAAGCGGCGTCCGAGGCGTACAGGTCGTACGGTGAGGACGACGCAGGGGCCCCCCAACGACGAAGCTCGCAATTTTCGGATAATTCCAAGCAAGAGTATTGGGTTGATGGAGTAGTGGTGAAAGTAAACGAAGGCGAATACGAACGCGCACTTGGCTACACGGGGAAAGGTCCGCGTTTCGCGATCGCGTTTAAATTCCCGGCGGAACAAGTGACGACAGTGATCGAAGATATCGTCTTGCAGATCGGCCGCACGGGCGTCCTTACGCCGGTTGCGCACTTGCGTGCGGTGTCTGTCGCGGGGACTACCGTCTCGCGCGCGACCTTGCACAACGAGGATGAAATCAAGCGGCTCGACGTGCGCGTGGGCGACACGGTCATCATCCAAAAAGCGGGGGATATTATTCCCGATATCGTGCAGGTCGTGAAGGATTTGCGACCGAAAGGCTCAAAAGAATACATATGGCCGAAGAAAGTCGCCGCCTGCGGCGGCGACGGTGCGATTGAGCGCGTGCCGGGAACTTCGGCATGGCGCTGCGTCGATAGAGATTCAACGGAGCTCGTAAAAAGGCGGTTGCGGCATTTCGCGTCGCGCGCGGCGTTCGATATCGAAGGCTTGGGGAAAGAAACCGCGGTCCTCCTTGTGGAAAGCGGGCTCGTAAATACGTTCGACGAGATTTTTACGCTTGCGGAAGGCGATCTTCTCGAATTAGAAGGATTTGCGGAGATTTCAGCGAAGAAACTGGTTGAAGCGATTAAGGCGCGAAAGCGCGTCGCGCTTTCGCGCCTCCTCTTCGGCCTCTCCATTGACCACGTCGGCGAAGAAACTGCACGCCTCATTTCGCAGCACTTCACAACGCTCAAAAAAGTGCGCGCAGCATCGATGGAAGAATTATCCGCAATCAAGGGCGTTGGCGACGTCGTCGCGAAGTCCGTCCACGAGTGGCTGCGCGACAGCGTGAAATCGAAAATCCTCGACCGCCTCCTTGAACACATCATCATCATTGCCGACGAAGCTCCCGCGAGCGGTAAACTCGCCGGCAAAACCTTCGTTCTCACCGGCACCCTCTCCATGTCGCGCGAGGAAGCCGAAACAAAAATCCGCGCCCTTGGAGGCTCTATCTCCAGTTCAGTCTCAAAAAAGACGTCGTATGTGGTGGCAGGTGACAATGCCGGCTCAAAACTGGAGAAGGCGAACAAGCTCGGTGTACAGGTGCTTATCGAAAAAGAATTTCTCGCGCTGTTAAAGTAAATGTGATATAAAATTTTTTAGACGCAACTCCTACAAAAACCTCTGAAGCCGAACACCGACTTTTTGATTAATCGATGTTAGTAA
>JBBUCP010000131.1:0-2210 GCA_038057725.1 Patescibacteria group bacterium
CCGCGAAAATCGTCGCAGACGATTTTCGCGGCTTGAATAATGTGCTTCGCCTTAGTGCGGAAAAACGAGACGCGGGCAATTTCTATAGTGAACGTGTGCGGATCGGCATTTGCGAAATCCTTCGGCGATTTGTATTTCTTGAAAAGTGTTTCTGTTACCTTGTTGACCAATTTATCTGTGCACTGCGCGGAGAGCATGACGGCGACGGCAAGCTGGAACGGCGTCGCGTATTTGAGTTCTGTTTTTGGCGTGTGGTAGGTCTTTTTGAGATATTTCAAGATTTTCGCCATTCTTTCTTTGCGCTCTCTATCCTTCAACATGCGCGCACCATACCACAAAGAGAAGCGGCCGCTATAAGCGGCCGCGAATGTGCAATTCCTGAAGCGCTATTACGAGATTGCGGACGTCGTTGAGCGCATCGTGTGGACGCGATCCCGTAAGACCGAAGGCTCTCAAGAGCGTCCCACTGGAGTATCGCCCGATGTCTATATCAAGTTTCCGCAAAAGAGGCGCGATTAGGGGACGAATATCGTGGAACCTCTCCCTTGGTAGTGGACACCGAATCCCGACGAGCTCGCAGTTTGCGTGAATAACTCCGCCATCATCGCCGAATGCATAGATCGGGAACGCTCGTGAGAACCGGCGCAAACCGTCGAGACCTTCGGCGAGCGAAATCCCTGATGCGTTCATTCGCTTTTGCGTGATGTGCGTCAGGCTGATGATGTGCCTTGAGAGCCGCGGCCGCAGTATCGGTTTGGTGAGACGTTCAAAATAGCGGTTCGCAATACACTCCTCTCCTAAGACCTCGGCGGCTCCGATCTGGATCACCTCTTGGTAATCGCCAGGCCGACTCCATTTAGTCACCATACTGCGTTCGTCTTTTGTCGCCTGTTCTGTATCGAGCAAGATAAACTTGTTCGGAAACATAGCCTTCCTCCTGTTCTGTTTTGCCCGAAGTACCTTAGCACATATGCACCCCCAACGCCTGCTTGCAGAAAAATGGATGCGGGCGTATGGTGCGTCGAGGCGATTTTGTTTGAAGGGCGCTTAACGAAGAGAGGAGTATGCACGATGAGACGATTTTTGTTGGCTCCAGTATGCCTACTACTGTCCCTCGGAGGAGCGCTCGCGCAATCCGAGCGCCATTTGCACAACGCGCCAGGGTCGACCTGCGTCGACCAAGAGTTGCGGCTTGGCTTCAAAGGATTCAAGCATTGTGAGTACCATGCCTTATACCAAGTATCGTTTAAGGACTGGAATTGCCAGTGCTACAGCGGTCAGTGCCGCCCTACCGAATTTCGCGTCGCGGCAGTAACGAGGGAAAATCCGGTAGGACTAGAGGTCTATATCAACGGCTCGTGGTTCCCAATTCCGGAAAACGCTCTCCGCAAAGAGCGAGCAAACATGTCGCCTGAGCTCCTTAAATGGATGGCGCATGTGTGCGCGAATGATCCGGTGTACGCGCAGGCCAACGACGGGAAGTGGATTCTCAAAACGCCGCCGCACATCGAGTGCGCGTGGATCAACACAGGCTCGTGATCGTACGATAGTGAGGGGCGGACGCGTAAGCGACCGCCCTTTTGATTTTTGGATACTATTGGATTGTTATCGGAATCACAATTGATGAGTCATTTTCGGGAAGTCCTGACGGATTGTCGCGGAGCAGAACGAGTTTCGCTGCCCCCTTGTAGTTCGGCACCGTCACCTGAAATGAAAACGGCACGAATTCCGACGTCATCCACTCCCCTTGTGCTTGGACTGGTCCTTGGACGAGTCGCCTACCGCCTCCACCCTCGGCGCCCCAAACTTCATACGGAAAATTTGCCTCGAAATACCAGCCACCGCGCGCTTTGCCAGAAACCATGAACGTGTTCCCAACCGCTTGTCTGGGAAATGGTTCTGTTACGACGATATCGGCTGCGGAGGCGTTGTAGTAGAACGTCTCTTGCGACGTCGCGGGAGTGGTGATGTCCGGAGTCTCTACGATCGGCGCAGGATTATATTCGCGCGTGTACCAGACGCCTGCAGCGAATGCGGCGAGCGCGACGACAAGAGCGATAAAGAATGTCTTCATGCAGGTGTATTGTAACGCATGGTGTCCCCGTTCGACTGTGTGTATAGGCAGACGGATGCGGACCCTAATACTGTCATAGGCAAAGGTCGCAAGGTCTGCTTCTACCGCACTAGACGCACCTTCCCGATGCAGGTAG
>JBBUCP010000132.1:0-2554 GCA_038057725.1 Patescibacteria group bacterium
ACACTTGAAGTGCATCTCGTATCGTTTAATGAGAACGTCATGCGCGAACTGGATAACGACATAGGCTTGAAGCTACTTGACCTGTAAACTAGAGGCTATGGCTTTGATGGATGCAGAAATCATCGATCTTGATAAAAGGGCGGAAAAGATACGCGAGACGATCATTGAGATGCTCGTTGCGGCAGGCAGTGGCCACACTGCAGGCCCGCTCGGCATGGCGGATATTTTCACCGCACTCTATTTCCACGTTCTCAATCACGATCCGAAAAATCCCGCGTGGGAGGAGCGCGATCGCTTAATGCTCTCGAATGGTCACATCACTCCCGTGCGGTATGCAGCGATGGCACATGCGGGGTATTTTCCTATCGAAGAATGTCTCACGCTTCGAAAATTCGGTTCGCGCTTACAGGGACATCCTGAACGTGAAAAATTGCCCGGCGTCGAGACAACAAGCGGGCCTTTAGGTAGCGGCCTCTCGCAAGCTTCTGGCTATGCGTACGCGGCGCGTATGGATAAGAAAAAGTTCCATGTCTATTGTGCGATGTCCGACGGTGAACATCAGGAGGGGAATTTGTGGGAAGCTGCGCTCTTTGCGGGCAAGAACAAACTCTCGAATCTCACGGGCATTGTCGATCGCAACAATATCCAAATAGATGGCAATACCGAAGACATCATGCCGCTGGAGCCGCTGCGCGATAAATACGAGGCGTTTAATTGGCATGTCTTGGAAGTGGACGGCCACAACATCCCACAGTTCATCGCGGCGTGTGATGAAGCACAAGCGATCTATGAAAAGCCGACGGTCATCATTGCGCACACCATTCCCGGGAAAGGCGTAAAAGAAATCGAAAAAGACTTCCGCTGGCACGGCAAACCGCCAAAACCGGACGAAGCCAAAAAATTTCTCGACGAACTCCGCACGCTTGGCGGAAAAATCTCGAGTGAACATCAATGATATGAAGAGCATCGGTTACAAAATTTTTGCGATCGCATACACAATCATCATTACTTTTTTTATGCTTGCCGCGCTCCTCATGGACATGTTGGGCTATCATCTACCGGAAAATGTTATTCGAGATAATTTGACACTACTTGGAGTAGAAGTAGTCCTTTTTGCAAGCATTGTTGCAGCATGGAATTTCTCCCACTCCAGCAAATATCAATGGAGTGTTTACGCAAACTGGTTCTTTTTACTACTACCTTGGATTTCGCTAACCATATTTTTTTATGCTTAACCCCGACGCAAAACTTGCTGCAAATATTTTCGAAAAGCCCGACATGCTCGCGACGCGCGATGGGTTTGGGAAAGGTTCTATCGAAGCGGGGAAGGCGGATCCGCGAGTTGTTGTTTTGTCCGCCGATTTGGAAGAAAGCACGCGCGCTGAATGGTTCCACAAGGAATTTCCTGATCGCTATGTCGAAATGGGTGTTGCGGAACAAAATATGGCGACCGTCGCCGCTGGCATGGCTAATTACGGGAAAATCCCATTCATCACCTCGTATGCGGCGTTTTCACCGGGCAGAAACTGGGAACAGATCCGAACCACGATCGCCTTGAATAACGTTCCGGTCATCATTTGCGGCATGCACGCGGGAGTTTCCGTCGGCCCCGATGGCGCGACACATCAGATGCTGGAAGACATCGCACTTATGCGCGCGATGCCGAATATGATCGTCATCTCACCGTGCGATGCGGAAGAGGGACGCAAGGCCGCGATTGCGGCCGCAAAATGCGGCAAACCCGTCTACATGCGCTTCGGACGCGAGAAGACGCCGGTTATGACGACGTCCGAAACCCCCTTCGAAATCGGCAAAGTGCAAATATTCTGGCCAAGTCCGACTTTGCCAAGCTTGGCCAAGTCGGACTTGGCCAGATCGCTGGTCATATTTGGAACAGGACCACTCGTACATAACGCACTTCTTGCAGCACGCGAACTCGAGAAGGAAGGGATTGATGCGACCGTGGTCAATGTCCATACAATCAAACCGCTTGATCCGGAAATCATTACGATTGCAAAAGCCGCTGGTGCGGTCGTGACAGTGGAAGAGCATCAGGTGAACGGGGGATTGGGAAGCGCGATTGCAGAACTCCTTTCCAAAAACGCACCGATGCCGATTGAATTCATCGGCGTCCAAAACCAATTTGGTCAGTCGGGAGCGCCAGCGGAACTCATCGAGTACTACGGCATGGGTGTTAAACACATCGTGGAGGCTGCAAAAAAAGTCGTTGCCAGAAAGAGTTGACAAGAGCGGAATATTCGTGGTAAAGGTTGATTAGGCGGGTAGTAGAAACGGGAAGGAGCCACGTCATGTGGGCTAAACTTATCGCGAAACTCCTCAATGCGGCGATGGTAATTCCCATTGCCATTGCTGTTATCGGTATTGTTGTCGCGGCGCTTTGGCTTTTCAGCTTTACGGAGCGGGGAATCAAAGTAACCGAGAAAGGCATCAAGGAAGCCGACAAGATAAAACGTACCGTCGGCGGTTATGAGCACAAACCGGATGAGACGTTGAGTTTGATCCAACGACGGGTCCGTGCGATCACCGCTGGTGT
>JBBUCP010000132.1:2654-6197 GCA_038057725.1 Patescibacteria group bacterium
CCCGGCGGCCGCAAGGTTGCCGGGCATTTTTTATGCACTCATGAATCGTAAAAAATCCGAATCCCCCATTTTATGACGTGCATGATCGCCTGCGAGCTGCCGAGGAGGAAGAACAGCCAGAACATTCCGGGGTGGACTGTGACAGCGAACACATGCGGATGCGTGATGACGTACATTGCCGCGACTGCAATCGTGCCGCCGCTAAAAATCGCCAGTGCGTCGAGCGCCCACGCAAATGGCGAGCGGTACACTGCGGGTTTGCCGTGCTTTGAGCGATACAGGTAGGAATACACGAGAAATTCCGTCGCAATGACGGCAAGGAAGCGCAGTATTGTCGCAACGATCGCGGGCATGGTTGAGAGGATACCATATTCGTTTTCTGCTGTTGCGCTCTTTGCGGAATGGGATATGGTTCAGGCAGCGTCCGTGCCGTTGGGCATGACAGAGAGGAAGGGGTTCTCATGAGTGTTCGTGTCGTGGTTTCCGTCATCATCGTCGCTGTCGTATTGTCGCTCATCGCGACTTTTCTCGTCCGCGCGCAGGAACCGGTGGTGAAAATCAGGCCGCCCGCGCCCGTGCCGGAGATACTGATCGACAGCACGTTCTGCAAGCAAAAATGGCAAATTAAAGTCGCAACGCGGCTCGAAGCGATAGGAATGTCACCGAAAGAGGACGCAGATTTCGTAAATGACGAAGTTGGTGAGGTGGCATGCACTCCGCGCCGCACGTTGGTCCAAAACCTGAAGTTTGTCGAGCACTTCGACACAGAAACTTACATCACGGGCATATTCAACGTCCACTCGCGGCATGGTGCCGAGTTCACATATCTTTCGTTCTTCAGCATTTCAATATGACCGAAGTCTCTGTGCTCGCCTGCAGTCGGCTTACCTCTCGAGGGTGGGCCGACTTATTTTATAAGGAAGTCGCCACGAAATCCGCAGGCCGCTTTGCGTACCATTCTTCGATTTCTTTTTCGTGCAAGAGGCCTTTCTGTGCGCCGATGTGCTGCACCACCGATGCTGCGTTGATTGTGCCGCGCATGAGCGCGTCCTTGGGTTGCATGCCCTTGATGATATAGGCGACGGTTGTCGAGGCGGTCGCGTCCCCTGCCCCCGTACGGTTTTTCGGCGGCGCGGGATCCGGATACATCGGCACGTGGTAGACGCCGCTCTCTTCCATCACATACGAGCCTTTGGGGCCGTCGGTAATCACGGGAAGTTTTGGCCCGAGCGCGCGAATTCCCTTCAGCAGATTTTTAATATCGTGCTCGTCGGGGAGGCCGAGTATCTGCTGCGACTCTTCCTTGTTGCAGAAAAAGATATCGGATGCTTCATACACTTCTTTCAACTGCTCTTTGCCGAGCTTGATCTGGAAGGTGCCCGGCTGGAAGGCGAGCTTTACGCCGTTCTTTTTTGCATAGCAAGCGATTTCCAGTTGGTAGTCCAGAGTCTCGAGCGGAAGAGAGGTAAGGTAGAACCAATTTGGTGGCTCTTGGAACGTCGGCAGCACGTACGGGAATTTTTCATGCTTCACCAGGATCGTGCGCTCGGCCTCGTACATCAATACATAGTGGTAATTCGTCTTGAAGCCCGGATGCGAGAGGATGAATTCGGTATTCATGCCTTCTTTCTCGAGCGCTGTCACGCAGTCGGCGCCGTTCCTATCATCGCCGACATTGGCGACGGCGGTGGAGGCGAGCCCGAGGCGTATTGCGGCGGTCGCGGCATTCGGTCCATTGCCGACGGCAAAGACTTCCTCGACGCTCTCGAACGGGATCTTCTGCCCAAATTTGACGCACAGCTCGCAATTTTCATTATCAATATTGCAATGGACTTTGGCGTCCTTGAGGCGGATAAAGGCATCAATAACAATGTCCCCGAATGACACAAAGTCGTATTTCATGAGGGGAGTATACCATCCAAATTGTTGCAATTTGGCTCCGTATCTGTATAATCTCGCCCATGTTAGAGCTTGAAATCAAGGCACGGGATTCGAAGGAATCCAACGACACACTCCGTGCATCGGGGCGTATTCCGGCAGTCTTCTATGGCCCAAAGGAAGATTCGACGCCGATTGCAATCGATTCCAAGGTCTTCGGCAAGCTTTTTAAAGATGCGGGCGAGACGACCATCGTTAAATTGAAGGGTGTCGGGGAAGACAAGGACACGCTCATCCGCGATGTGCAGTGGCATCCGGTCACCGATATCCCGCTCCACGCCGATTTCTATTGTCTAGAGAAGGGTAAGAAGATCGAGATCAATATCCCGCTCGAATTCGTCGGCGAGGCGCCCGCGGAAAAATTGGGACACATCATCGTGAAGGCGCTCCACGAAGTTGAGATTGAAGTTTTGCCCTCGGAATTGCCACAGCATCTCGAAGTCGATATTTCAAAATTGGAAAACGTGGGTGACCACATCACGGCCAAAGAGATCAAACTCCCACCGTCGGCGGAATTGAAGACTGATCCCGACGAGATCGTGGTGTCCGTGACGGCGTTCGTCGAAGAGAAGCCGCTTGAGACGGAAGTCAAACTTGCGGAAGTCGGCGAAGAGCCGAAGGAGGGCGAGGCGGCTGCGGAAGGTGCGGCGGCGGAAGAAAAGAAGGAGGAGAAGTAATCATGAAGTCAAAAAGGCGGCGGCCCTGCAGGGCCGCCGCCTTTTTTCCGTCTTCATACTGGATTTTCGCTTCTCCCGCTCCGCCAGGGTATAATTCCCGGATGCGTTTTGTGCGGGTCAGTACCCTTTTTGTCGCATTTCTCCTCCTTCCCTTTTCCGCCTTCGCGGCACTCACTCCCGAAGAGCGCGCGGAATTGGAAAAGCAGCTTGGCGAGCTTGAGACGCAGATCAGCGCCAACAAGAATGAGCTTTCAAAAAAGCAGGGCGAGCGGCAGACGCTCGAGCGCGACGTGGCGATCATCGACGGCGAGATCAAGGCCTCGCAGCTCGCGATCAAGCAGCGCGACCTAACGATTAGGAAACTGACCGACGGCATGAAGGACAAGGAATCGGCAATCAAGGTACTCGATGGTAAGGTCGCTAAAGGCCAGGAATCAGTCGCGCAGATGATTCGTCGCACGCGTGAAATCGACGACATCTCGATCGCGGAAATGGCGCTCGGCAACAACATCTCCGACATATTTACCGAAATCGACGAATTCGAATCGGTGCAAAAAGCGCTCGACGCGGCGTTTAAGGTCATGGCTGTTGCGCGCGCCGACCTTTCCGAGCGCAAGAAAGCGCTTGCCAAGGAGCAGGAGGAGGAGCAGGATATGAAGCAGCTCCAGGTTTTCCAAAAGAGATCGCTCGAAGAAAAAGAAGACGAGAAACAAGGGCTCGTTACTGCCGCAAAGGGGCAGGAAAAAGTGTACCAATCGGTGATTGCGGCGCAGACGAGAACGGCAACGGAAATCCGCGCACGTCTCTTCGATCTGCGCGACTCCGGCGCGATCCCGTTCGGCAAAGCATATGAATACGCAAAAGAAGCGTCGGCGCCATAAAATGCGTACGCGGTCTTTGAGGCGTTGCCCCAGCCGGCGAGGTAGCG
>JBBUCP010000133.1:0-1152 GCA_038057725.1 Patescibacteria group bacterium
CAAGCTGCTAGCTTTTCCCTATGCTCCCCTACCGCGACTCAAAAATCATGCGCATCGCCCTCGCGCTATTTTTCATCCTCCTTCTTGGCTACGCCATCTATGAAGCGCAAGGCCTCCTGTTCGGCCCCACGATCGACGTGCCGCACGGCTCAATCACCGTCACCGACCCGTTTACCACGGTGAAAGGACGCGCCGAGCGCATCAGTGAGTTGCGGCTCAATTGCAAAGCCATCCCCGTCACCGAAAACGGTGGATTTGAAGAACCATTCCTCCTCGCGCCCGGCTCTAACCGCCTCGTCCTCGAAGCACGCGACGCGCGCGGCCGTACGACGCGAAAAGTGCTTGATATCATCTACAATCCCGCGCCTGGAAGCACGCCTTCGAAATCGTCCACACCCGCGGGGACGACCACAGAACCTTCATGAAAAAGAGGTATACTTTATTGATACTTACCCTTTAATCCCAAGAGATACCGTATGGCAAAGAAAGAAAAAGCTGCTCCAAAACAGACCGGGACAGGATCGGATAAAGACATCGAGCGCGCGTTAAGCGAAATAAAAACAAAATTCGGCGACGAAAGCATCATGATGCTCGGCGCCACGCCAAAAGTGGACGTGAACGCGATTCCGACGGGCTCCATCGGTGTTGACTGGGCGCTCGGGATCGGTGGCTTGCCGCGCGGACGTATCGTTGAGATTTTCGGGCCGGAGTCATCAGGAAAAACGACGCTCTCGTTGCATGTGATCGCCGAAGCGCAGAAAAAAGGCGGCATCTGCGCATTCATTGATGCCGAACACGCACTCGATCCGGAATATGCAAAAAAGATCGGCGTCGATATCAATTCCCTCCTCGTCTCCCAACCGGATCACGGTGAACAAGCGCTTGAAATTACCGAATCACTCGTCCGCAGCGGGAAAATCGACGTCATCGTTATCGACTCCGTCGCGGCGCTCACCCCAAAAGACGAAATCGAGGGCGATATGGGCCAGCAACAGATGGGCAAGCAAGCGCGCCTCATGTCTCAGGCGCTGCGCAAATTGACCGCAATCACTTCCAAAACGAAGACTTTAATTATTTTCATTAACCAAATCCGCATGCAGATTGTGGTCATGTTCGGTTGCCTTAACTATTCCTCACGAGTGACGCTTGCGG
>JBBUCP010000134.1:0-1094 GCA_038057725.1 Patescibacteria group bacterium
ATGCATACTTTTCTGCTGAAAAGTTGCTCACCCCTACCTCGGCGCCGTCGCGCCCCCGGTCTTGCGTCGCTCCCTACCTCGCGACTCACGCCTTTTGCGCACATGCATGAGGCGCGCAATAAGGGCGGCAAGCTGGTTTGAATCATGGCGCACCAGCGACGCCTCCGTGCTAGGTGTGCCGATTTTCAGGAATTTCGTTGCGCTGCGCGCGAGGAGATTTCCGCCGAGTAATTCGCGCCCCTGTGGCACGTCGTCCCAAGGCGTAATGGTGTCGCCTTCGCGCGCATACTGCTTGAGCAGTTTTTCGCTCGGCATTTTGTTGTTATAGATGACGATGTCCAATGGCCCGCCGAGGTATTTCTCGATGCCTGCCGTGTAATCGGCGACGCTGTATCCCTCGGTGTGCTCGAGCTTCGTCATCAGGTTGCAGACATAAATTTTCTTCGCCGCGCTCTTCCGAATTTCCTCCGGAATATCGCGCACGAGGAGATTCGCGACAAGGCTTGTATAGAAACCGCCTGGGCCGATGATGATTGCATCCGCCGCGCGGATAGCAGCAAGCGCCTTGGGGTTGGCGCGTGCGGCGGGCTCGAGCCAGATGTGTTCGAGTGAGCCGTTGAGTTTCGTCGTCTGAATGGTTTCTTCACCGCGGACGATGTCTTTCCCGACTTGCGCGATGAGATGTACTTTGTCGAGCGTCGAGGGGATCACGTGGCCGTTAATACGCAGAATGTCGCTCGCTTTTTCGACCGCACTGTCGAAGCTACCGGTGATTTTCTCAAGCGCGGAAAGGAGGAGGTTGCCGAAGCGATGTCCCTTGAGGTTGCCATTGTCGAAGCGGTAGTCCATCAAGGTGCGCATGAGCTTGTCTGATGAAGAGAGTGCGACGAGGCAGCGCGCGACGTCTCCCGGCGGCAAGACGCCGAGCTCGTCACGCAGGATTCCCGTCGAGCCGCCGCTGTCCGTCATCGTGACGATCGCGGTCAGGTTGAACGGGTATTTCTTGAGACCGGTGAGGACGGTAAACGTACCGGTCCCGCCGCCGATAACCACGATATTTTTCCGTGCCTTTTTTGCCATAGCTGTTGAAGAAT
>JBBUCP010000135.1:0-2344 GCA_038057725.1 Patescibacteria group bacterium
GATTGAGATCGAAAGTGATGCGCCGCCGGCTCCGGAAGATCCGGGACTGGGCGGCGGCGGTGATGGTGGCAGTAGCGAAGACCAAGGTGGTGGTGTGGAAGTCACTGGTGGAGGCACGGGAGGTTCGTCGGGAGGAAGTTCCGGCGGAGGGTCTTCCGGCGGTGGGAGCAGCGCAGGTGGCGGGACCTCGGGTGGCAACGGCTCCTCGGCGGGATCGGGAGCAACCGGTGGCGAGACTGGTACTGAAGAAGAAGGATTGCTCGACCTTCTCGTCGCCGCAGGCGCGGTTTCGGGTTCAGGCGCCGCGTCCGGGAGTTCTTTTTTTGAAGATTCATCGGCGGGTGGAGGATCGGGCGCGCTCGATGTTTCGATTGATGGCGCGAACGTGAGAGCTGCACTGCGTGGCAAATACGATTTGCAGGAATTATTGAAGGGTTGGCGCAGCGGCAGCGAGGCGCGCTTGAACGCGCGCGGGCTGGGGCTCGTCGCCGCCTCGACCGCCTTAAGCGACAAGAATATTGATTCGGTTTCGTTTACGGGAGGCTCGTTTGAAATAAAATATCGCTCGCGCGGTTATCTTTTCTCGTTTATCCCGGTGTCGTTTCCCGTGCGCGTCGTGATTGTCCCGGAGGCGACATCCGGCCGTGTCATCGTGCTCCTGCCGTGGTACCGTTTTTTTGTCCGTGAATTTTTCACTGGGAAGTCCCTTGCGGCAGAAATCAATGCGGTGCTGGAAGCGGAAATCGGAAAAAATGCTGCCGCGGGCGCCGATCTCAAGTTGCAACTCTTTGAAGCGACCGCCGACTTTTTGCGCAAAAAGATTGGCACGATCACCGATACGATAAATTTGGGAACGCAACCATCTCCATAACACTGTCCCGTTTGCTATGCCATGGCATAGCAAACGGGACATGTATGCATATGTGGTACGATGTTCGTGCATGCATTTCAAAATTCCACACAAGACGACGAAGTTCCAGGCGACGCAAAAAGTGAAAGAGGCGCTTGAGCATGCGCGGCCACAACTCAAAGGCAACGGCACGATTACGGAAGAACGGTGGGATGGAAGCACGTTCCACTTTGCGGCAGATCTGCAAGGGAAAACGGTCACGGGCACTCTTGCAGTCACGGATACCGATTTTGTTATCGATGCGAAACTGCCACTGATGTGGCGGCTTTTCGAGGGACGGATCGAAAAGATGATTCTGGAGCAGGTCAAGCAGATGATGTGAATGCGAAGCGGCCGCCCCTGTTGTTTTCTTGGGGGCGGCCGCAGAATTTCCGAAGGAGAACGCTATTTGTCACGCGGTGCGGACGATTCGCATCAGCCAGAGAGCCAGCACGGAGCCGAGGACGGCCACGAGGAGGCTGTAGAGGTTGAAGCCTGTCACGCCGACCGAGCCGAAGGCGTTAAACACGAGTCCGCCAATCAAGGCTCCCACAATACCGACAATTATGTTGCCGATGATGCCCTGCGAGCCATCGGTGCCCATGGCGAGAGATGCGATCCACCCCGCGATGCCGCCGAGGACGAGAAATGCAATGATACCCATATATTTATTAATTAAATGGCGAACCTATCCGACGAACAGGTCCTAATGCAGTAATCGTACGCATAGTGCGTGTGTATGAGATGAAGAGAAGGGGCGAAGCGAAATACCTCGTTTCAACGCTCCGCTCGCGACGCAAGAACGTATTTCAAAACCGACGGTGCCAGCGGAGCATGCTTCTTCCGGGTAAACCCTTTTTGCAAGCTTGCAAAAAGGGCAAAATCCTCGACCGACGTCTCCGGGGCCCCTCCAGAAGCACGCCCCGCCGTCCCCGTTTCCGGTTTTGAAATACGTTCTGTCGTCGTCTCGCTACCGTTTTGCGCCTTTTTCCATTCCGTTGATTGTGTCGGCGTGTTAAAAAGAAAACCCCCGACATACATGTTCGGAGGCTTCAATCGTTTCGAAATATCCAGTGTTTGAAGAGCACATACGCAATCGTCGATACAACGATCGTAAGTATCGCCTGTGCGAACAGATACCACATCCCCAAATACTCAACCATCAGATACAAAAGTACGGTATTGAGTATCCAGTTGCCTATGGCCATCGCCGTGAATTTTGCGAGCTGTTGGTTTAGCCCTTTCCTGTCTCTATTCTTGAACGTCCAGAATTTCTGGCTGAGAAAGTTGACGCAGTAATATGCGACAAAGGCCACTATCGCGGATGTTATGTACCACACACCGGCATATTCGGTGAGACCGAACAGGAAAGCGTAATATGTGAATACGCTAATACTTCCGACGATTAAGAAACGGGTAATGCGTCGTCCTTCGTGTGAAAGAGCGGGATCCATT
>JBBUCP010000136.1:0-15385 GCA_038057725.1 Patescibacteria group bacterium
GGCCACAACTAAAGCCGCCGGAACAGCGAAAAACCTGAACGATTCAAATCCGAAGTACCTCGGCGTGAAGCGCGCTGATGGTTCTTCTGTCGCACCGGGTGAAATCATCGTCCGCCAGCGCGGGACAAGGATCATGGCCGGCAAGAATGTCGGGCTCGGCAAGGATCACACTATTTTCTCACTCGTCACCGGCATCGTGAAATTCGCGCTGAAGCGCAAGGGAAATTTCGACGGCCGCTCTACCGTCCGCTCAATTGTTGACGTGGTTCCCGTCTCTAAATAAAAACGAGTCGCTCGTCGATCCGCGCCGCAAGCTGCGGGGTATTCTCGGCGTTTCCAATAACGCAGTCTTAACAAACAACCTACTTGTTTATAAAAGTGCTATAGCATCTTTATAAACAAGTGTTTTAACTCGCAATAACTTCAACGTGTATCGTCGCGCCATTCGTGCCAAGTTTTATCTCAACTGGCCACGTGCCGGTTTGTTTTATGGGCATCTTCGGCTGAATTGCTTCTTCCGGCACGTCCACTCCCTGCTCACGCAAGACTTTCGCGATTTCCTCCGGTGCAATCTTTTTATACAAATGACCCTTGGCATCCGCATTCGCACGCACCATCAGCGTGAAATTTTTCATCTTTTCAGCGATCGCAGCCCATTCTTTTTCCTGCTCCGCACGATGGGCCATATCCATGGCATTTTTCTTTTCCAGATTCTTCAAAGCCTCCGGCGTCGCCATCTGCGCCAATTTGCGCGGGATCAAGCTGTTAAGCGCATACCCATCAGCGACGGTCTTTACACTCCCCCGCTGCCCCACGCCCGACACATCTCGCAACAAAATGACTTGCATTGGGCAAGTATCCCGCATTAGGTGGCAAGTATCAAATTTGACAAAACCGGATACCGTTTGGTTATTGTTTCTTGGTTATTGGTTATTGGTTATTCTTTAGAATTACTTCAGCAATTCTAAAGCCTTATCCATCTGCGGATCCCTTTTCTCCTTCGAGTCCTCTTCGGTGAATTTCACCTCCACATCCGGTTTGATGCCATCGTGCGGGATCTGCTCGCCATTGGGCATGAGCCAACGTGCAACGGTGATTTTCAGTCCGGTGTCTTCAGTAATCGGCACTAATTCTTGCACGGAGCCCTTGCCAAACGTATTCGTGCCCACCAACTGCGCGAGGCCATGATGCTTCAGGGCACCGGCTAAAATCTCCGACGCTGAAGCGGATCCCTTGTCGACAAGGATGACCATCCGCAGGTTCTCGTTAAAAATATCATACCCGCGCGAACGATGGTCGATATTTGCCTGGTGACCGGCATAATCTTCCGAGACGACGATCTTACCTGTCGGGAGGAACCAGCTCGCCATATCGACGGCGGCTTCGAGGTACCCGCCCGGGTTCCCGCGCACGTCGAGGATGAGTTTCGAGTCGCCGCTTTCGACAAAGGTGCGCAATGCATCGCGAAAGAGTTGCGGCGAATTGGCCGTAAAGCTGTGGAGCGAAATCACGAACACGCCGCCGGGTTTCTGTTCAAAATCCACGATCGGCACGTTGATGACATCGCGGATCACTTTCACGTCGCGCGGCTCTTCCCAGCCTTCGCGCATCATTTTCAGGACGACCTCGCTGCCTTTCGGGCCACGGATGCGGTTGACGGCCGTCGTGATGTCCACGCCACGCGTCGAGACGCCGTTAATTTCAAGGACGAGATCCGCAGGCTTGATACCCGCACGCTCCGCAGGCGTGCCTTTGAGGGGTGCGACGACGGTGAGCGCCTCGTCTTTGACAGCTATTTCCATCCCAACGCCCGTAAATTCGCCGCTCAAATCTTCTTCGAATTGCTTTTGTTCGACGGGCGGGAGGTAAAAAGTATAGGGGTCACCAAGCGCTGCGGCAAGGCCTTGGATCATACCGTACACCCTTTTCTGCTCCGGCGTCCCCTCGATAATCGGATCCGTGGATGAGGCGTCGCGCGGTGGCACCGAGGCCGGGACGAACTTTTCGTCGATCACCGCCCACGCCTTCCATACCGGCGAAAAATCAACGCCCTCCGGTGCCTGCTCTGCGCCAATCGCCTGCGCGACCGAGACCGGCAGCATCGCTTGCGCGGAAGGCTGATTGCCAATCACAAACCCGCCGACAAATCCGAGTGCCGTAAGGAATATCGCTCCGGCGACAAAAAATCGCACGCTTTTCTCGCCATTCATCGGGCTAGTATCTCATACGCACGATGCAATTCAAAGCGAACTTATCTACTTTTCGTTTGAACTTCACCTTTTGGATCCTTCCTTTTGCCGTACAATATCCCCATGCTCTCGCGCTACGAACATGGCTCTGTCACGTGGGTCGACCTTGAGAATCCGACCGGCGACGAAGTACGCCGCGTCATGGAAGAATTCTCGCTCACGCACTTTGTTGCTGAAGAGCTGCTTCTTCCGACACAAAAGCCACGCGTCGAATTCCACGGCGAGTACCTCTACACCATCCTCCATTTTCCCGCGCTCCGCCATACGCATAAAACCAGCGAGCAGGAAGTCGACTTTGTCGTCGGCCGCGATTTTCTCATCACCACTCATTACGACACCATCGACCCCTTGCACAAATTTGCGAAAGTCTTCGAAGTCGACTCTGTCCTCGACAAGGGCGGCCTCGGCGAGCATGGCGGCTACCTCTTTTTCTACATGCTTCGCCGCCTGTACAAATCGGTCGAGCACGAGCTTGACCTGGTGCACGGCGACCTCCTGCATATTGAAGAGCACCTCTTTTCCGGCCACGAGGTTAGAATGGTGAAAGCGATATCGCAGTGCGCGCGCGACCTTCTCAACCTTCGCCAAACAATTGAACCACACCGCGATATTTTAAAAACGCTCCAGTCAGAAGGTGCTGCGTTTTTCGGCGACGAATTCGTGCCGTACCTCCGCTCGCTCGAAAACGACTACTACCGCCTCCACAACCACATCATGCGCCAGACCGACACCTTGCACGAAGTGCGCGAGACGAACAATTCGCAGCTTTCCACGAAAGAGGGCGAAACGATGCGGGTACTCACGACGATGGCGCTCCTTACTTTTCCTCTTGTCCTCATCCTCGACGTTTTTACGATCGAGTCGGAGCACAATCCGATCTACGGATCCGAATACGATTTTTGGATATTGCTCGCAATCGTCGTCCTTTCGGGCGCTGCAATGCTCTGGTACTTTCGGCACAAAAAGTGGCTCTAACGCTGCAAAATTGCTAGGATACGGCTATGCGGTGGCTCGACAAGCTTTTCGGCGCCAAGACGGTGGATACGAACCCGCCAATATATCTGCACAGCACCCTCTCGGGCACACTCGAAGAATTTAAGCCGCTGCGCCACGGACACGTGAAAATGTACAACTGCGGGCCGACCGTCTACGGCCGCCAGCACATCGGCAACCTCTCAATGTTCGTCTTTACGGACATCGTGCGCCGGATGTTTGAATACAACGACTACGCGGTCAAACAAGTCATCAACATTACCGACGTGGGACACCTCGTTTCCGACGGTGACGACGGCGAAGACAAGATGACCAAGGGCTTGAAGCGTGAGAAGAAGGCACTCACGCTCGAAAATATGCGCACGCTCGCGGAGAAATACACGAGTCTGTTCCTCGAAGACCTGGCGACGCTGAACATCGCGACCGAAGGCACGCAGTTTCCTCGGGCTTCTGATCACATACCAGCGCAGATCGCGATGATAACGACGCTCGAGGAAAAGAGTTATGCGTACCGCGGCAAAAGCGGCGTCTATTTCGACACCGCGAAGTTTTCTGCGTACGGGAAATTGGGCAATATCAATCTCGAGGGTCTGAAAGAGGGCGCGCGCGTCGAAGCCTCGATGGAAAAGCACAACCCAACCGATTTTCTCCTCTGGAAATTTGACGGCAAGCTCGGGTGGGATTCGCCGTGGGGCAAAGGTTTTCCAGGCTGGCACATTGAATGCTCCGCAATGATCCGCGCCATCCTTGGTGAACAGATTGATGTTCACACGGGCGGCATCGAACACATCCCCGTGCATCACAACAACGAAATCGCGCAGTCGGAGAGTACGACGGGCAAGAAGCCGTTTGTGCGCTACTGGCTGCATCGCGCACATTTGCAAATTGAAAGCGCGAAGATTTCAAAATCGGCAGGCACGACGGTGTACCTTTCAGATGTAATAAAAAAGAACTTCCACCCGCTCGCGTTTCGCTACCTCCTCCTCGGTGCGCACTACCGTCAGCCTTCAAACTTCACCTGGGAAGCACTCGCGGCCGCACAGACGGCATATTTAAAATTGCGCAAACTCGTCGACGAGCTCCCGCATGGCGGGAGCGTCTTCCCTGACCCGTACGCTACGCGATTCCACAAACGGATGAATGACGATCTCGACACGCCGGGCGCGCTCGCCGTCGTCTGGGAAATGGTCAACGACAAAGATATCGATCCCACAAACCTGCGCAGCGGCATCCTCGCGGCAGATCGCATCTTAGGGCTCAATCTTGCGTCGGAGGACGAACGTGCGACGGAGTTGTATCGGAAGGAACTTGGACAAACGATCACGACGTCAGAAGTCCCCGAGCAGGTGCGCACCCTCCTTGAGGATCGCGAACTTGCCCGCGCGGAAAAGCGATGGGCCGATGCCGATGACATCCGCGTACAAATTGAAGGTGAAGGATATGTGATCGAGGATACTGCGGATGGTCCGAGGGTCGTCGCGAAATATTAAAATGTAACGCCCGACGAGTAAAGTAGGGCGTACGCTGCACATGATCCGCTTCACATGGTCCTGATGACGACCGTCACCAGAAAACCGAATGTGAAGACAGCGGCGGTGAAGACGAAAAGGTGGCGTTGCATGCCACATTCTCCTCTGTCTGACGCACGCACTGGTTGCTAATCTAACACGATATGTATTACTTGTCAATAACAAAATTAGCAAGCCGCCCTTTCACATAGATAAACTTCCGGATTTCTTTGCCCTGGAGCCACTTTTCAGCCGCTTTTTCAGTCTCTATGCGAATGGTTGCCTCGTCCGCATTCGCGTCAAAAAGCACTTGTGCGCGCACCTTGCCATTTATTTGGACTACGATGTTCATAGTGTTGGCTACTAACTTTTTCGCATCGAATTTCGGCCACATTGACACGTGCACGAAACCCTTCCCGCCGAACTCCTTCCATAATTCTTCGGAGACATGCGGTGCAAACGGCGCGAGAATCGCGATAAACGCCTGGTACTGCTTTTTCGTGATCCCCTTTTCTTCCGCTAAGTTCACAAAAATCATCATCTGGCTGATCGCTGTATTGAATTTGAAATTGCCGATATCTTCCCCAATTTTTTTGATGGTCTTATGCAACTCGCGTTCAACGGCTTCGTCTGTCTTCGCAACGATTTTCTCTTGCAAGCGCCATGCTCGTTCAATAAAACGACGCGCACCGATGAGGCTCGAGGTATTCCACGCGATCGCATCAGAAAACGGTCCCATGAACATCTCGTATACGCGTAAAGTGTCCGCACCATACGTCGCGATAATATCGTCCGGATTAATCACATTCCCAAACCGTTTCGACATTTTGCGACCATCTTCTGCTTGGATGAGTCCAACAGAAATGAGGCGCGTAAACGGCTCCGGCGTCGAGACGGCGCCGATATCCTGCAAGAATTTGTGCCAGAAACGTGCGTAGATAAGGTGGCGCGTCGCATGCTCCGCGCCGCCGACGTACAAATCAACCGGCGCCCAGTATTTTTCCTTTTTCTTGTCCACCGGCGCCTTCTTATTTTTCGGATCCATGTAGCGCAAGTAATACCACGAAGACCCGGCCCACTGTGGCATCGTGTTTGTCTCGCGTTTTGCCTTTCCTTTGCACTTCGGACACTTCACATTCACCCATTTCGTAATCGCAGCGAGCGGAGATTCGCCGGTTCCGGTCGGTTCGTATTTTTTCACATCTGGCAATCTGACCGGCAAGTCTTTTTCAGGCACAGGCACAACCCCGCATTTCGGACAGTGGATGATTGGAATCGGCTCACCCCAGTATCTCTGTCGCGAAAACACCCAGTCGCGGATTTTGTAGGTCGTCTTTTTAGTGCCGAATTTTTCAATGATTTTCTCTTTTGCTTCTTCGGTCGTGAGCCCATCGTATTTGCTCGAGTTTACGAGGTATCCGTTTCCAGTAAAAATCTCTTCCTTACCATTGAATACTTCCCAAACCCTCTCTTTTTCTGAAATCGTTAAGAAATCTACGACCTCATCTGGCTTCTTCCACACATTTACGTGCTGCGCGGCTTCAGCCTCGGGAATTGGCTTTTGTTCTCCGTTCTCAAGTTCATAGTATAAATAACGGAAACGTGCCCGCATGTTCGTCTCTTTCCGCTGGTGGTAGAACTCGATGAATGAAAACCCGCCAATGTGCCGAACAAATTTCGCATTGGTATATCCGGATTCTTCCTCGATTTCTCGTTTTCCGGTCGCGACAACATCTTCACCATCCTCGATACCGCCGGAAATCAATGTGCGGATACCGGAATAATCTGTCCATTCCTGGCACAAGTATTCGTTTTTCTCCCAGTGCTTTACGATGCACATGACTGCATCGCGGTATTTAAATGGTTCTCTTGGACGCACTGCGTAGGCGCCTTCAGTATTGTGAACGACGTGAGAAACGACCTGTTTAACCGCGATATTGAACTTCTTCGCAAATTCCCAGTCGCGTTCGTCGTGCGCCGGCACGGCCATGATGGCGCCGGTGCCGTAGTGCGCGAGGACGTAATCGGCGACGTAGAGCGGGACTTTCTCGCCTGTTGCAGGATTGATGGCTTCGACACCCTCCAATTTCACACCGGTCTTCTCTTTGTTTTCCTGTCGTTCAATTTCGGTTTTCTTCCCGGCTTTAACAATATACTCGTGCACTTCGTCTTTATTTGTCGCTCGCTCCAAGAGTTCCTTCATGCCACTGTATTCAGGCGAGAGTACCATGTATGTGGCGCCAAATAACGTATCCGGTCGTGTTGTAAATACTTCAATTTCCTGATCCCCGGAACCCGGAACCCGGAACCTGATCATGGCTCCTTCAGACTTCCCAATCCAATTCCGCTGCGATTCTTTGATATGCGTTTGCCATTCGGGAAGCAATTCCAAATCTTGCAACAGGCGCTCGGCGTAATCAGTGATTTTCAACACCCACTGACGCATCGGGCGCTTTTCGACTATCGTTCCGCATCTCTCGCATGCGTTGCCTTCCAAGTCTTCGTTGGCAAGACCGGTCTGGCACGATGGGCACCAATTGATAGGCTCGAATGATTGGTATGCGAGCCCCATATCGAACAACTTCAAGAAAATCCATTGCGTCCATTTATAGAATTCCGGGTCGGTCGTATTGATTTCGCGATTCCAATCGTAATCCAGCCCGATCAATTTCAACTGCTCTTTAAATCGTTTGACGTTTTTCTCAACGGCCACGCGTGGGTGGACTTTGTTCTTTATGGCGTAGTTCTCCGCGGGCAGGCCAAACGCATCCCACCCCATCGGATGCAAGACCGATTTCCCGTTCATGCGGGCATGGCGCGAGAAAATATCGGTCGCTATGTAGCCTTTCGGATGGCCCACGTGAAGCCCTTCGCCGGAAGGATACGGGAACATGTCCAAAATGTAGGTCTTCTTGCCCTTTTCTTTGGAGCGGTAGATCTTCTTTTTTGCCCACTCCTTCTGCCACTTTTTTTCTATCTTTTTATGGTCGTAGGACTTCATCTGTATAAAAGTAGCACGACTTCCGCCCGAAAAAAAGCCTGGCGGTACGCTATTTTCGCGAAATAAACGAGACGATAATCGCCGGCTTATCGCCGCTCTCGGATTTCGTTACGATTTGGGCCGTCGCGGTTAATTTGATATTGCGGGTGTAGAAATCGCGGTTTGTAGCATCGACTGCCTGGCGTACAGCAGGCATGAGTTTCCGGATGTCGCCATCGACTTTGGTGAACGAAAGGTACGCGACATTGCCGGTCTCGTTGCCGCCTTGGTTTATTTCAACACCCATCCCCAACTCTTCAGAGACTGGTAGTACATTCAGAATAATGTGGCGACAAGCTTGATCGATCGCGGTATTCTTTTCCGCGGCCTCATCAACCGGAGGTTCACTTTGCCCCCACGGGCCTTTTTCAGACATAGTTATCGCATCGCCGGAATCTTCGTGTACGGCGGATACTTCTGTGGATCAATGGTGCGATCGAAGCACACTTCGCCCGGACCATGCTGCCAGTTCTCGCCTTCGAATCCGTACACTTTGGGTTCGCTGATGGCGGCTTGGTTCTTTTGAGTCTCCGCATTGAATGTTGCGCAGAGCTTGAACGATAGATTTGCCGTCTTTTCATAGCGATAGACGCCGCCTTGCGGATCTTTAGGGACTGTTGACCCGCTGAGTGGATCTTCCAACTGTTGGAGGTCCGTAGGGAGCGCTTCTTTCTGCTGATAGTAATTGACGATCTGGTACTGAATGGTCTGCAGGTCACTTACCTTCTGGGAATCAAAGCGGTACAAGCGCACTTGCGCCGGCGAGCCCATAATAAAGAATCCGGAGACAATAGCGGCGAGGACAAGAAGTGCGGCTGCATAGCTCACGATACGAGCGCGACCCGGATTCGCATTCCAATAGCCACGCAAATCAGCGAGGAAGTGAAAGAACACGCCCGCTGCAACAAAGAGTAAGACCGCGACCTTCAAGACGAAGCGCGTTGTGATATCGCCGCCAAGGAAATAATTGATGAGCGTGATGAGATCGCCGATGGCCGCAAAGCCAGCGATGAAAACAGTAAGTACGAGTACCCAACGACGTATCCACAAGTCTTCTTTTGCCGGCACCGCTTGGATATCCTTGCGGATATACCGCATGATGAGAATCGCGACCGGAACCATGACCATGAGTGTCGCCATCGCAAAGCGCATGCTGCCGGAGAACGGATCGGAATAATAGTAGTTCTGCAGCGGATCCGGAAAGGCGTAGTTAATGTACTGGAACAACAGCGCAATAAAAGCAAAAACGCTTGAATAAAGGGCGATCATCGCACCCGCCCAGAGGAAGAAATCCTTAGGGGTGACTTTTGGGGTATTCATATGCTTGCAGTATAACGACCATGAGCATTTTAGCAACTTCGCGATTTCGTAATATGTACCTCCTTAATCTCGGCCGAGATTATGAAGGTACATTAATAACGGGAGCTTACCGCGCGGAAAGATTGAATAATTTGCGCAGTCGTTCTGTTCCCTCGATACTCTCTAATACCCCGTATAAAACAAACACCTTCAGGCGTTGGTCGCGCTTGATGAGCTCTGACAACTCATGACATTCGTGTGGAAATATCCATATGCTGTGGTGCAATTTCGCAAATCCTGCTCGTTTCAAGATCGCGCGAACGTGGTCACGCAGTTTGCTGTGCGATTCGGGAATGTCGTACGAAATAACCCGCCATTTTCCATCCCAAGCAAGAGTTTTCAAGGAATCTTTCGTAATCAGTATTGCCTGCTCGAGTTGTAACCTACCGTCTTCAGTAATTGCGATACTTCCAGCTCTTCGAATGGCCCATCCTTTGGCTACGAGAGAATCAATTGCCTTTCGAGTTCGATATCGTGCAACAGCTCGTTTGTGGGCAATCTTGTGCATCTGAGTCGAAGAGCGTGCAGAACAGAGAAAGCCGACTAGTAGATCGCCTGCCGTAATACTTTCGAGTATTTCTTTTTCGATTGACCCCAAGCGCTTACGCGGTCCAAACAACACCATTGCTGAATTATACCAGTCTAATCGTGGCCGAGAATAGACTGGTATAGTGGAACTGTGCAAAACTATGAAGTTATTCAACTATGGAAAAATTCCATCACGTCGCCGTCTTGGACAACATATTCCTTCCCTTCCGTGCGTACCCAGCCTTTTTCGCGCGCTGCTGCCCACGAGTCAGCTTCGAGCAATTTATCCGTCGAGATGACCTGTGCGCGGATGAATTTGTCCCGGAAATCTCCGTGGATCGCGGCACCAGCGTCTGGCGCTTTGTCGCCACGCTTGATCGTCCACGCGCGCGTTTCCTTTTCACCGGTCGTGAAAAATGAAATAAGATCGAGCAATCGGTAGCCTCCCTTTATGAGGTCATCGATGCCATCGCTCGAGACGCCGAGTTCACGGCGAAAGTCATTTTTCTCGTCGCCTTCCATGTCGTTGAGATCATTTTCGACGCCCGCATCGACGAAAACAGACTGCGCTTTATCGGCTACGATAAATCGTTCCAGCGCACGCCACCTATCGCCGTTTTCCGCATCGATATTCACCGCGCCGCTTTTGCGATTCAAGACGTAGAGAAGCGGCTTGCTGGTAAGGAGATGTATTCCTTTTACGACTTCGAGTTCTTTTTCACCAAGTGCGGTAGTGCGCGCTGCCTTGCCGTTTTTTAATGCCGGCACGATTTTGCGCAGTACATCGCGCTCAGCAACGAGCGCTTTATCTCCGCCTTTCGCGTCGCGTTCAAGCCTTTCAAGCCGCTTTGATGCCGTTTCTTCGTCAGCAAGCACTAGTTCCAAATTAATAACTTCGATATCGCGAAGTGGGTCAACATCACCATGCACATGATGGATATCATCGTCTTCAAAAAGACGCACGACTTCGGCAATCGCATCTGTTTCGCGGATATTGGTGAGGAACTGGTTACCGAGCCCCTCACCTTCCGAAGCACCTTTCACGAGCCCTGCGATATCAACAAATTCTACGGCTGCCGGCACCGTCTTTTCCGATTTCGACATCTGCGACAAACGGTCGAGACGAATATCCGGCACGGCAACAACGCCAACAGATGGGTCAATCGTCGCAAACGGATAATTGGCGATAAGGACGCCCTTGCGCGTCAAAGCATTAAAAAGTGTCGATTTCCCGACGTTGGGCAGCCCGACTATTCCGATTGATAGCGACATGCGAGAAATATTGACATGTCTGTGCAAATATTACAAATGTAACGGGCGACTCAAAGCCGCCCGTAGTAATTACTGAAGTTCGTTGATTATTCTGTAGCCTGGATAGGCCTGCTCAAAGAGTTTTTGAGCAACATCTGGCATGAGAACCGGACCGAAAAATTCGCTCGTGCCCTTTAAGCGAACGGTCTTTTCCCCAGTATCAATGTAGACAAATCCGCCACCGAGTGGAGCCGCCCATATGCCGGTTCCTTTTAACTCAGTTTGGAAACGATCAAATGCAGCGCCGTGCGATCCATAAGTCTGATCACCGCGAATGAAAAAAGTTTCCTGCTTCCCATCGTCATACTTTATCAGTACAAACTTAGCGTTGAAGGCGGGTAAAACTAAGGGCTGTAGCGCAGACATTTCATTCACTCCCGATTGCTAGTCTTGTAGCACATTAATACACGCAGAAGCCTCCGTCAAACACCTCGTTTCCCAAGCTCGTGAATATTTTTCAACCACCTTTCTTTCCGATGCTCCGGCACATTTTCTGACGGGCCGTACCATGTTGTTCGCACCGAATATCCGGCAAACCACAGGATTCCCCATTTTAATTGCGCGTTGACGTTGCCCGGAAGCAACCGAACGAGCCACGGATGCGTGCCACTCGCGAGGATAATGCGCGCGGTTTTGCCGCGCATGAGGCGATGCCAAAATGGGCTTCTCTTGCCGCTCGGCAATTTCATATAACGGAAGGCAGAGCCCGGAAGCCACGCGCGATCGAAAAGTCCTTTCAAAAGTGCCGGCATCCCGACCCACCACACCGGATGGATGATGACGAAATGATCCGATATTTGGACAAGCTCTTGGAATCGTTTTAAATCCGGCTCCAATTCTTGCATTGCGCGATACCCTTTATGTAAAATAGGATCGAAGGTCATCTCCCCAATATTCATGCGGGTGATTTCGTGCCCGCCTTCTTTTGCGCCCGCTTCGTACGCATCGGCAAACGCTCCGGAAATCCCGCTTTTGTCAGGATGACCCAAAAGTAGAAAGATTTTCTTCATTTCGAACAGCGTAGCATACGGAAATCGTGAGAAATGCAAAATTTGACTTAATAATCTTAAAATGTTAGTATATTGGCTCACTAATATCTAAAATATGGCTCAAATCAAGACCTTTTTAATCGAACGGAAATGGTACGTCGTAGGAGGATTTGCCCTCCTTCTCGTCTTAGGTGGTGTCGTTTGGAGCAACTCTGGGGCGGATACGGCGGTAGTTTCCGACACAAAACCGACCGTAATAGTCGGACGCGTTTCGGATTTGATGAACGGTGGCGGTTCCCTTTCGATCGTCGCGGAAATTCGCTCAGTGAATGAAGCGAAAATTTCATCCGAAAGCGGTGGCCGCGTCACACGCGTCAGCGCCTCGCTCGGCGATTTCGTCGGCGCAGGACAAATTCTTGCACAGGTCGAAAACGCCTCACAGCGGGCTGCCGTTTTGCAGGCCGAGGGCGCACTCGATGCGGCGAAAGCCGCAGCCGGCGGTTCGCGTGGCTCGGCTCTCACGACAGTCCTCAGCGCATACGCATCGGTTGATAACGCGATCAATGATGCCGTCGGCCAAATCCTCACCGATCCGGTTGATTCACAATCCAGTTTTCGCGTGAGTACGCGCGACACGCTCTCTCTTGCGGAGATGGAACGCCTCCGCCCCGCAATACAGCCGATCCTTAAACGGCACGAGGCAGAGGAGCCGACCCTTTCTGCGTCGTCAGATTTTACCGCAGAGCTTGCACTTCTCGAGAATGAACTGCGCCAAGTGCGGAATTATCTCGATACGGCGCTCAAGGTCTTGAATGCCGGCGTCGCACGTGACGACATCTCCATCGCGACGATTTCCGCGTACGTCGCGGATGTTGCTGCGGCGCGCACTGCAGTCATTGCCTCGCTTTCGGCCGTGATCAGCGCGCGCACATCCCTCGATCCCCAGGGCGCGGTCTCCGCGAGCGCGGCATCAGTAAAGCAGGCCGAAGGCGCGTACAACGCGGCGCTCGCGAACCTTGAAAAGACCATCATTCGCTCGCCGATTTCGGGATCGTTGAACAATTTCACCATCAAGCTCGGAGATTTTCTCGCGCCAGCGCAGCAAGTCGCGGTCGTCTCGAATAACGGCGCGCTGGAAGCCGTTGCGTATGTGACGGAGGAAGATAAGGCGCGCGTCGCTGTCGGACAGAAAATCAAACTGGAAGGCGACATTACGGGGACAATCACGAAGATCGCGCCTGCGCTTGATCCTGTCACCCGCCGCATCGAAGTGCGCATCGGGCTCCCTGCAAATGCCGCAAAGGTCCTCACCAACGGCCAATCCGTGCGCGTCGAGCTCGCGGGCGATACGGAAGCTGCCGTACAACCGATGAATGGCCCACTTTCAATTCCTATTGCAGCGATCAAAATCGAGGCGACTCGCGTCATCGTATTTAGTGTCGAAAACGACCGCCTCGTCGCGAAAGAAATCAAAATCGGCAAACTTTCCGGCAATTCTGTCCAAGTTTCTGAAGGCCTTTCCGCAGATACGGAAATCGTTGCTGACGCTCGCGGCCACAAGGATGGTGATGAAGTGACAGTCGCCCGCTAATCCATATGTTACCGCTTTGGAATTTCTTTCTGAAGAAGCGCCAATTTACGGTGCTTCTTATTGTTGCCCTTCTTGGCGCGGGCACCTATGCGCTTCTTTCGATCCCGAAGGAAAACGCTCCGGAAGTGCGCATCCCGGTCGGCATCGTCTCAACAGCGCTTCCCGGCGCTTCGGCTGAAGATGTCGAGCAGCTGATAACGAACGAAATCGAAGCAAGTGTCGCAAACCTTGAAGGCCTCGATACATTGACGTCGAGTTCGCGCGAAGGACTCTCGATGGTAACGGTGCAATTCGACGCGAACGCGGATTTAGATAAATCGCTGCAGAAATTACGCGACGCGGTTTCTGCGGCAAAAGCAAACGTGCCGCAAGAGGCCAATGATCCTGTCGTGAGTGAAATCAATTTTGCTGAACAACCCGTCCTCATCCTTTCGGTAACCGGTGAATATGCGCCGGCCGTCCTCACACAGCTCGGCGAGGATATCAAGGACGAACTTTTGAATGTAAAAGGTGTCTCGCGCGTCGAAGTTTCCGGTGTGCGCCAAAAGGAAGTGCAGGTCGTCGTGCAGAAAGAAAAATTGTCTCAGTATGGCATTCGCCTTACCGATGTCGTGGCTAGCATCCAAGCGTCGAACGCGAAACTTCCTGTCGGTTCAATCACCGTGGATAGCGTAGAATACGCGCTCAACTTTGAAGGCGATATCACCGAGGCTGACCAAGTGCGGGACATTGCAATCACGACCCAAAACGGCTCGATCCTGTACGTCCGCGACATTGCGGACGTCGTTGACGGCTTGCAGCGAGAGACAAGCATTTCCCGCGCGTCCGACAAAGGCGCGCCGTCGGAGCCATCGCTTACGCTCTCCGTTTTCAAGGGAGGCGGCGGCAACATCGCAAGCACAGCAGATGCGATAAAAGCGCGTCTCGAAGAATTGAAATCAGGGATGCTTGCCGGGAGCTCTGTCGTGATCTCGCTCGACCTTGGTAAAGAAGTGAAAACGAGCCTGACCGACCTTACCGAAGTCGGCTTTGAGACGATGCTCCTCGTTATGCTCACACTCTTTATCACGATCGGCTGGCGCGAATCGCTCGTCGCCGCAGTTTCCATCCCGCTTTCCTTCCTTATCGCTTTCATCGGGCTTGCCTATTCGGGAAACACGCTGAACTTCGTCTCACTGTTTGCGCTCATCCTCGCGATCGGTATCCTCGTCGATTCCGGTATTGTCGTGACCGAAGCGATCCACACGCGTATGCGGCTTTTTGCCACAAAGGACGAGGCTGCTGAAGCCGCGCTCAATGAATACGCGTGGCCGCTTATCGCCGGAACGATGGCGACGGTTGCCGTTTTCGCTCCGCTTTTCTTTATTTCCGGCATCGTCGGGCAATTCATTAAATCAATTCCCTTCACGCTGATTTTCGTCCTCTTCGCTTCGATTTTCGTCGCGCTCGGACTCGTGCCCTTGATTGCGATTACGTTTACGAAAAAAGAATCAAATCGTCTCGAGAAAATACAGGAGGAGTACACGCACAAATTCCAGGAATGGTACCGCGTGAAATTGGGATACATCCTTGATAATCGTCGCGCGCAAAACATCTTCCTCGTCTCGATTTTCGCGGCTTTTTTCCTTGCACTCGCGCTCCCGATCACCGGCCTCCTCAAAACGACCTTCTTCCCACAGGAAGACATCGGATACGTCCTTATTTCGATCGAGAAGCCACAAGGAACCACGCTTCTTGATACCGACCTCGTCGCACGGCAAGTCGAGGAGGCACTCTACGGCAACCCTGATATCGATTCATTCGCGACGACCGTCGGC
>JBBUCP010000137.1:0-5705 GCA_038057725.1 Patescibacteria group bacterium
ATGTTGTCGTCGGGTCGGCACTCATGACACTCGTGTTTACGGGCATTGTCGGCGCGTTCCAGCTGTCCATCGATGCCGTTTCGAATAACAAGGCGCGGGCGGGGGCGATTGCGCTTGCGAATGAACGCTTGGAATACATTCGCTCGCTCTCGTACAATGCGATCGGAACCGTGGGTGGCATCCCTTCCGGCGCGATGGCGCAGTCGGCGACGACTTCCTTAAATAGCGTCACCTACACGCGCCGCACGTTTATTTCCTACGAAGACGATCCTGGCGACGGCACGGGTGGCTCGGATTCAAATGGCATCGTCGTCGATTACAAAGCCGCAAAAGTGGCTGTGTCGTGGAATTCACGGCAGGGGACGCGGACGATCACGATGGCGACGCGCATTTCGCCGCCGACCGGCGTCGAGTCGGCGGTCCCCGGAGGAACGATCGCGATCCAGGTGACGAATGACACCGACGCGCCGGTTGCAAATGCCATGGTAACGATCGTGAATGCGGGCGTCACTCCCCTCGTCGACCTCACGACGTTTACAGATTCCATGGGCCTCGCGAGCGTGCTCGGCGCGCCTGCCGGAGCGGGGTACGCGGTGAGCGCCACGAAGGCGGGTTATTCGACATCACAGACGTACAGCGCGTCGGCGACGAATACGAATCCGATCCCTGCGCACCTCGGCGTCGCCTTAAACCAGACGACCGCGGCGAATTTCGAAATTGATGTCCTCTCGAGTGTCATCGTCGAAACGTACGAAGCGATCAAGGAAGAAACGTGGTCCGATTCGTTTGCGGATTACTTCAAAATTGCTACTTCAAGTGCAATCCAGACGATAGGTGGTGATGCGCGGCTCGCGGATGTTGAAGGATACCCACCGAGCGGCACGTTGATTTCGGTCGCGCCGTCAATTTCGTATTTGTATGCGTGGAAAGAATTTTCCTGGAGCGACACGAAGCCAGCAGGAACCGACATCACATATCGCTTGTACGACAATGCGTACAACCTGATAAGCGATGCGGAGGTGCCGGGGAATAGCGCGGGCTTCACCGTCTCGCCCGTAAATATTTCAGCGCTCTCGACGACCACGCGCGCGCTTCTGCGCCTCGGTGCGACGCTCTCGACCAGTAACCCTTCTTCGACGCCGGAAATCCATTCGTGGAACTTGAAATACGATGTCGGGCCGACGCCGCTTCCGAATGTGCAATTTACGATGCAAGGTACAAAAACGATCGGCTCGGGGCCGGGTGGCCCGGTGTACAAATATAGCGCGCAACATTCGAGCGGCGCAGCGGCGTCTGTGACGCGGAGCGGCATCGAATACGATTCGTATACTTTGAGTCCGGTAGGAGGCACCTACGACATCTCATCGTCATGCAATCCGCAGCCAGTCACGATCGGGCCTTCCTCGAGCGTGACGACGCGGCTTTACCTCGCGCCGCACACCGCGAATTCACTACTCGTTGATGTGAAAACGCCAGCAGGCGCGCTCGTAGCGAATGCAAGCGTACGACTGCGCCGCGGCACGTACGACACGACTATTTCTTCAGATCAGTGCGGGCAGGCATTTTTCAACGGGATTTCTGCGGGCTCGGTCGGGAGCGGGAATCCATATACGATTGACGTCAGTGCGACAAGCTTTGCGCCGTATACTTCGAGCGAAGTGAATGTGTCGGGGACGACGCGGCTCTCTGTTATTTTAAATTGATATGTACAACCGCGGCATCACTTTGATCGAAACCGTCGTCTGTGTCGCAATCACGTCCATGCTCATGCTCGCGATTGTGAATTCGGTTTCGTATTTCTACCGCACGAATACCTACGCCGTGGAGCAGGGCGCGGCGATCACCTCGGCGCAGCGCGGCATCGACAGCATGGTGAAGACGATGCGCGAAGCCGCGTATTCTTCGACCGGCGCGTGGCCCATCATTTCGATGGCGACGACCTCGTTCGCGTTCTACGCGGATATCGACGAAGACCCGTTCATCGAGAAAATCCGTTTCTTCGTGCAGGGGGATTTGCTCATACGCGGCCTCATCGATCCCTCCGGAGATCCTCCCGTGTATACGAATCCGGAAACGTTCTCGACGATTTCAGACCATGTGCGCAACAACGAGAAGGGAGTCGTGATGTTCCAGTATTATAATATAAACGGAAACCTGATGGCCGACCTCTCCAAGATCGCCGAAGTGCGTTTTGTCGAAGCGACGGTGATTGTGAATATCAATCCGGATCGGTTGCCGAATCAGTTTACGTTGCGGTCAACAGCGGCGCTCCGCAACCTTAAATAGTATGAGAACTCAAAAAAACAGAGGGGTCACGGTGATGATGGTTCTCGCCTTTATGGGCATCTTCCTCTTCCTCCTCGGCACGATCACGAGCTACGTGTTTACCCAGGGGAAATACGGCCGCGCGATCTACGCGCGCGAGCAGGCCTTGAACATTGCCGAAGCTGGTCTCGAATATTACCGCTGGTTTCTCGCGCACAATCCTTCGATCATGGTCAGCGGC
Organism: Patescibacteria group bacterium; assembly: GCA_038057725.1. Lineage (GTDB taxonomy): Bacteria > Patescibacteriota > Minisyncoccia > Phycocordibacterales > UBA2100 > UBA10103. Next base: position 2,507 of record JBBUCP010000137.1, read on the forward strand.
GCGGGGTTAGTCTCGCCGTACACGCATGTCGTAAATGACCCGGAGAGCGGCCGCGTGGGCGACGCGACGATCACGGCGACGGCAAACCTTGCGTGCGGCGCCGTGCAGTGGGTGGACCTTTCTTCAAAGGGGAAATCGGACCTGACGGCACTTTTTCAGCGCACGTTGCAAGCGCGCTACATGCGTCCCTCGGTCGCGGAATATTCGGCGCTTCTGAACGCGAACGTGTGGGCGGGGGCCGACCGCATTATTTCAGGGCCGTACTTTTCCAACGGTGGCATCCGCATGGACGGCCAGCACAATTCGACGGTGCAAAGCGCACTTGCGACATGGACGTGCGATTCGTCGTTCGGCTGCACCCCGACACAATCGAAAAACGGCGTCTGGGGGGCGGGTTCGAACCCTGCGCTATGGTCATTCCCGGCTTCGTCTTTTAATTTTGCAGGGATCGCGACCAACTTTTCGGCGCTCGATACCTATGCGACGAGCCAGGGCATCAAATTGAATCCGACGAATATCCGCGTCGGCGGCGCGCAGCAGGGCGGCACGTTCAGTTCCGTCGGGGGATCGGACCAGCGTGGCTTCCGCGTAGTCCTTAATTCGAATAACACAATTACCGTCTACCGCGTGACGGGCACGTCGGCTGTCTACAGCATCCACGCGGACAATTTAAGTACGTGGGTGAGTGATTACCACACGATCACGTCCCAAACGCTCGTCGGGACGTACACGATTCCCGCAGGATGCCCCGTCATTTATTCGCAGGCGAAAGTGTGGCTCGAGGGGGTCGTCGGCACCAAAGTGACAGTGATCGCGGCGGACACCGGGAGCTATAACCCGGATGTTATTTTGAATAACAACATCACGTATTCTTCGGGAACGGGCTCCAGCGGCCTCACAGCGATTGCGGAGCGGTCGGTTCTCATTCCGCTCGTTTCGCCTGATGTGATGACGGTGCGCGGCGTGTTTGTCGCGCAGTCCGGCTATTTCGGCCGCAACTACTACACGACGAGCGGCTCGCGTGCGGTGCCGGGGGCGTACACGTCGTATGTACAACAGTCGCAGCTAACGACGATTGGCACGGTCGTTTCCAACGGCCGCATCGGGACGCAGTGGACGTGCAGTGGCACGTTTTGTTCCGGCTATGCGCAGCGCGTCGATACCTACGACCGCCTCCTCGCATTCTCCCCGCCGGCCTTCACGCCTGCGGCTTCGGTGGATTACAAGCTGGTGTTGTGGAGGGAGCAGTAATTAGCCACTAGCCAATAGGGTATGGGGAATTCAAAATTTCTTGCAATTCCGTGGGAAAAAACTAGTATACAAAACAGCATGCACGCGGCACATGATATGCCGATACACGATGGAGGTTCACATGGATCTCGTCATTCTGGCGGGAGGACGCGGCCGACGTCTCGGAGCTCTGACTATAAGGAAACACAAGGGAGCGTTAAGTTTTGCCGGTAAACCCATTCTTGTCAGAATTCTTGACCAGTGGTTAAAGTTGTCGGCAATCAACACCATCTGGATTGTCACTGGGTATCGTCATCGAGACATCGAGAAGGCATTGAATAACTTGTATTCGCATGAACTTACGCGTCGCAAGATTGTATGCGTGCGCGGCGCCACGGCGGTGGTTGGCACGCTCAGCCGCCTTCGTTATGTACTCAAAAGCGTCGCTGGCACACAGGGTGTTATCGTCACGGGAGTTGATGACATATTTGCCGAAGTTGATGTCGCGCGATTTGTTGCGAACGTATCTCGCACACAAGCCTCGGTACTCTTGGCTGTTTCGAAGGAACTGCTGATAGCACCAACGCATCCAGCCGCACGGCTTCAGGGTACGCGGGTCATTGAGTACAGAACAGGTGCTGAGCAACGCCTCCACGGTCTCACGGGTCGTTGGCATCGTGACACAGGCTTGAGATATTTCTCGGATGCTGCATGCGCACGCATGATCCGCGATATAGACATCGCCTACATAGGGGAATTTATATCAGCAAACGTCCCGACGGGGATAAGCGTACGAGCCTTTGTTCTCAGGCGGACGTGGGTGCACATTGCAGTCGCTCGCAATTTTACTCAGCAGGTCCCATAATCGGGACCTGTCTTTTTTGTAGTTCCGTAGACAATCTCTCTCGCATTTCCTGTAGCGCCTCTGTGCTTGGAGTATTCACAGAATCATTGCGGACTTCTTTCGCAATATTCCACACGGTTCGATTGGGCATCGGGTCGTCAGTATGGCGCGGAAAAATATGCCAATGCATATGATGGTCGGTATTGCCCAGTAATTCGTAATTAAGCTTGCGAGGCGAGAAAGCAGCAAATACAGCCGCCGCGACTTCGCTCATTTCCCACAAGAATTTTTTTCTGAAATCTGGTTCGAGTTGGTGCAATTCTTGTTTGTGTTCCTTGCATAAAAGAAGCGTATATCCATGAAAAAGTTGCTGGTCTCCAAGAACAACAAATCCCGTCTCGGTTTCTGCGACGAAGTGCGGGTTTTTGCCCGCCCGGATCAGCGCTATGCGATCACAAATAAGGCATTCTTTTGTTTCCATGTACCCAGTATATCTCCCTGCACATCATGCTACAATCGCGCGCATGAAGGCCTTGGTCGTTGCCAATTGTCACAGCACCAAATTTGAGTACAAATTGGTGCTGGACTCCGCTCGCAGGAGCTCGCTTCGGAAGATGAATCTGCTGACGTGACTTGACACTGTGATCACATTGTCTACACTGATGTGCATGGCAACAACAGCTACAAAAACGAAGAAAGATACGACGGTGCACGTACGCATGAGCGCAAGTACGAAGAAAAAGGCGCAGCAGACGCTGAAGCGCATGGGGCTCGATGTCTCGACGGCAGTCAATTTGTTTTTGAATCGCGTCGTGAGTACGCAGGCCATTCCCTTTGAAGTGCGCACCGAAAACGGCTATACGCCCGCGCAAGAAAAACAGATCATCAAAGACACCGAATGGGCGCTCAAATACGGGAAACGATATGACGATGTGGATGCGATGATGGATGATATTGGTCGGAAGGACTAAGCAGTATCGTCGCGATGAGGAGAGAGAAGTGATCGTGCTTGTGAACATCGGCACCCGTCAGGATTTGTTCGGCGGTTAAGGACTTTTGATGATAGAATCGGCTGTATGAAATCCCTGATTGTCGCCAATTGGAAGATGAATCCGGCTAGCGTGC
>JBBUCP010000138.1:0-3780 GCA_038057725.1 Patescibacteria group bacterium
GCAGCTTCCGGCGCTTTCCCGGGGCGGAAGCCGTCGAGCTTTGCGTCTTTTTGGGTTTCTTAAATAGTATCCAATTCCGCGCTGTTTTCCGCGTTAAGTTGGTCTACATTCATTGCATTCGCGTCTGCTTCAATGCTCGAGACGTCGTCAGAGGAACTTTGCTGGGGCAATCCGGCGCTCGTGTCGCTCATCACGGTAGCGTCGTTTTGGAGCGATGTGTCATTCGATGGGATGTACGGTAGCTGGGCCGCTTCTTGGTTGTTGAGTTGCGCGCCCCAGAAATAGAGGCCGCCGGCAATGAGAAGGAGGATGACGATGACCGCGCCCGCGACGGGGCCGATCGATGATTTCTGCGGCTCGGGTGCCGGAGGCGGCATTTGGCTGCCGGAGGCGATGGGGGAGGTGTTGAGAGGATCCATGGATAGTTTGTTAGCGACTAGGGTTTAGGGTAAACACATTATTGCACAGTTGTGGTGGCGGAAACAGACACATCGACCTTGAGCTTGTCTTTATTATCTTTCGCAAGTTGCACGAGGGCGCGGACTGCCTTTTGGACGGCCTCGTGGGCGGCTTTGAGAGACGCATGCGCGGTGCGGAGTTTTGCCGCGAGCTCGGCCTTTACGACGGCGCGGTCGCTTCCTTCGGGGACGTTGGCGACGAAATCAGCGACGGCCTGCGCGTCGACTTCTGCTTTGTCCACGGCGAGTTCGGCGTCTACTTTCAGTTGTGAGGCCGCGGCTGTATCGACGCCGGCGGCTTCCATCTTGCCGAGGCGCGTGTCGATGCGTATAAGGAGGTTGTTCATGTGCGCAATCGCGAGACGGAAGCGGTTCTTGATGACGCCGCCGTGGACGCGGAGAATCTCCTTGAGGCCTTGCCCGTTTCCGGCATTCACCCGCGCGTTCGGCATTTCGCCTCCCCCGCGTGCCTTCATGTCGGCGCGCAGCTCGACATTGGCCCCGGGCGTGCCCGCGGTGCCTTCCTTGATCTCACGCGCCTTTGCCTTGATGCGGTCAATCGGCCTCATCGGCAGGTTTGCATCGACGTTGGCCGAGGCCGAAGCGTCGACGGCCGCTTGCGCGACAACTTCGTCATGCGGCTCGCCGGTCTCGTGCGCGAGCGCAGGCACAGCGAAAAGCGCGATTACGAGGAACACGATTAATGAAGAAATAGTTGTAGTGTGTGTCATGGGGTACAGCATAGCGCCGCCGCACGCAAACGGTGCGCTGTTCGGTGTGTATAAGTAGGACGGTCTTCATCTTTGAATTTACCATCAATATGGCTATACTCACGCGATATGGCAAAACACATCAAAGTTTTTGGGCACAAATCGCCGGATACGGATACGACGGGTTCCGCGATATTGTGGGCATGGTATTTGAATAACCACACGACAACGCCGGCGACCCCCTTCGTCCTTGGGGAACTCAACAAAGAGACGCAGTTCGTGCTCAATAAATGGGAAGTACCACAACCGGTGCTTCTTGAGGGGCTCATCGGGGGGGAAGAGGTCGTCATCGTGGACACCAACAATCCGCAAGAACTGCCGGAAAATATCAACGAAGCAAATATCCTTGCCATCATCGATCACCATAAGCTGGTAGGCGGGCTTGAGACACAATCGCCGCCGACGATCACGATGCGCCCCTTGGCGTGCACAGCAACACTGATCCATGACCTCATGCCTGAAGTGAATGACGCGTTGCCGAAAGATATGGCCGGCGTCATGCTCTCGTGCATTCTCTCCGACACGCTTGAATTCCGTTCGCCGACGACGACACCGCACGACAAGATGGTCGCGGAAAAAATGGCGAAGCAATTGGGCGTGGATATTTCGGCATATGCATCGGAGATGTTCGCCGCGAAATCGGATGTCTCGGATTATACCGATGTCGGCCTTGTCCACTTGGACAGCAAGAAGTTTGCGGTGGGGGATAAGAATATTCGTGTGTCGGTGGTGGAGACAACGAAGCCGACAATGTTGCTTGAGAGGAAGGCGGGGCTCGTGAAAGCGATTGAGGAAGTCGTAAAAGAAGAATCCGATACCGACGATGTACTTTTCTTTATTATCGACATTTTGAAAGAGGAAGCGACGGTGCTTATCTACAACGACCTCACGAGGAAAGTCATCGAGACGTCATTCGGTGTAACCGTTTCCGGCGACATCGTCGTCCTTCCCGGCATCGTCTCGCGCAAGAAGCAGATTATCCCGGCTTTGAAGATTTAGTTGCGCGGAATTCGGTGGCGTGGTTGAGTGGTGCGAGTTGCACGGAAGTTCAACCTACAGTCATAAGGGAGCGACCAATGAAAATCAAAGACCTTCTCTTTTACGCCGTCCTTGGCGTTATTGCGTACACGGGTTCTAGCCTTGTTTCGGGAATGGGAGCCTTCGAATGGACGCAAAGGCCGTTCCTGTTGGCGACACTTATCATCGGGCCACCATTTCTCGTTTGGATGCTCGGTTCACCATTTTGTCCGCGCAAGTAACCAGGTGACACAGATATTAGCGAGGGCCGCACAGGGCGGCCCTCGCTGAAACTTTTTAATACCGAATTTATTCCTCCTTCTTTTCTTCAACCACTTCTTTGGCAACCGGCGCAACTTCTTCAGCAACCGGTTCTGCGGGAGTTTCTTCGACAGGCGCTTCCGCAACCGCTTCATCCGGCTTTGCTTCTTCGGCTGGTTTCTCGCCACCAGCAGATCGGATATCAATCTTCCAACCAGTGAGGCGTGCGGCGAGACGGACGTTTTGTCCGCCGCGACCGATCGCGAGCGACTGCTGGTCTTCGGCGACGGTGACCGTCGCGCGGTTTTCGTCTTCGATAAGTTCGATGTCCATGACCTGCGCGGGCTTCAACGCTTCCTTTACGAAATCGCCCGCGTTCTCTGACCACTCGACGACGTCGATTTTCTCGCCTCCCAACTCTGAGGTGACGACTGCGACGCGAACACCACGCTGGCCGACAAGCGCACCGACAGGATCAACATGCGCGTCTTTAGAATGGACCGCGATTTTCGCGCGGCTGCCAGGTTCGCGCACCACGCCTTTCACTTCGAGGACTTGGTTGGCGAGCTCGGGAACTTCGACTTCAAAAAGTTTCGTGAGGAATTTCGGGTGCGATCGCGAGAGGCGGATGAACGTGCCGCGCACGCCCTCATCGACGCGCAGAAGTAAAGCGCGTACGCGCTCGCCTTGGCGGTATCTCTCGCCCGGGATTTGTTCGTCGTACGGAAGGACTGCTGTCGCGCGGCCGAGGTCGATGTACAAGTTGCCGCGTTCAAAACGCTGCACGTGACCGGTCACAATTTCTCCTTCGCGCTCACCGTATTCTGCAATGATGGACGTTCTTTCCGCCTCGCGGATTTTCTGCATGACGACCTGCTTTGCGGCCTGCGCGGCGATACGGCCGAATTCTTCCTGCGTTTCGAGCGGGAAGGAAATTTCTTCGTCGAGACCAGCGTCCTTTTTGATGCGGCGCGCGTCTTCGATCATGATGTGCTGCTCGGGGTTGAAACGCGAACGGTGGTCTTCGTCGCCGGTTGGTTCCTCGTCTTCCTTCCGCACCAGCGTCTCGTCGACGACGATCTTCGCCTGGCGAAATTCGAGGTCGCCCGTTGCCGGATTAAAAGTGGCGCGGATGATCTGGCCGCGCTTCCCGTATTCACGGCGATATGCAGCGGCAAGCGCGGTCGCGATCGCTTCCACGACTGCTTCGCGCGAGATTCCTTTTTCTGCCTGCAGCTCGTCGAGCGCGGCGTTAAGTGTTTTGAGGTCAAAGA
>JBBUCP010000139.1:0-11536 GCA_038057725.1 Patescibacteria group bacterium
TGCATACATTTCACGTGAAATGGCTATATGAAGGTTCCTTAGTTACACATTGGGCCTGCTTTCACGTTAAACATTGTCGTCTTTTACTTAAATATGGCTTAAAATATGACTTTCTAAAGGATTTCGTCTTTTAATGAAGGCATTTACGGACTGTCCGATATCCACATATCCCCAGAGTTATACACATATCTTCCACGCAGATCACGAGAATCGAACTGCCATCTGTTACTATTCGTAGTATGAGAAAAGATAAGGAACTAGCGACCACGATGCGAAGAAACGGAAAAAGTTATATGGAAATTTATCGCGCCCTAAAAGTTCCACGTGCAACTCTATCGGACTGGTTCTCGAAAACAGACTGGTCTAATGATATCAGAAAAAGACTCGCAGATGCGGCGCAAGAGGTGAGTGCAGTGCGCATGCGCGAACTTGACCGCGTTCGAGGGATCAACTTAACGCGCGCTTACGAAGAAGCACGAACAGAGGCAAGAGAAGATTTTGATCGGCTTAAATACCACCCATTGTTTATCGCGGGTTTAATGCTGTATTGGGGAGAAGGGGACAAAAGAACACATCGTCAGGTACGTCTCATAAATACGGACGCCGAAATGATTTCGTTGTATGTCTTCTTTTTACGACATATTTGCCGTGTTCCAGAGGATAAGATTGGTGCGGCTGTAATTATTTACCCTGATTTGAGTGCACAAAATTGCATCAAATATTGGTCAGAAAAGTCAGGAATATCGGAGAATAATTTCATAAAATGCACTACAATCCAGGGTCGACATAAAACAAATAGGTTGTCTTACGGGATATGCAGTGTATATGTATCAAGTACCTATTTTAAGGCAAAAGTGCTCGAGTGGCTGAAAATTCTGCCTCAAGAGTTGATGAATAAGGCTTATTATGCGAGTATGTGACCGACGCGGGCGTGGTTTAGTGGTAAAACACGATCTTGCCAAGATTGAATCGCGAGTTCGATTCTCGCCGCCCGCACCAAAGTTAATCATTGCTCTCGCCAGGACTCGAACCTAGAATACGACGTCCGAAGCGTCGCGTGATATCCATTTCACCACGAGAGCGTGGACACATCATACGTGTAATTCATTCCCGATGCTAGAATGCCTGCATGAAGGCTTCGATTCCGCTGGAAGTTCTTGAGGTTCACGCGAAACTGCGCAAAGCAGGATTTGAGGCATATCTCGTCGGCGGATGCGTCCGCGACATCCTCCTCAAAAGGGAACCGAAAGATTGGGACATCACGACGAATGCAAAGCCGGAAGAAATCCAGCCGCTTTACGAAGAAACCTTTTATGAGAACGACTACGGAACCGTCGGTGTCGTCACCCAGTCAGAAAACCCACGGCTTAAGGTCATAGAGATAACGCCGTACCGCATTGAAGGGGAATACTCAAACGCCCGCCATCCAGACGACGTCTCGTGGGCAAAAAACCTATCCGATGACCTAAAACGGCGCGATTTCACGATCAACGCGCTTGCCTACGACCCGGAGACAGACACGTTCGTCGACGAGCATGGTGGCAGGGAAGATCTGAAAAAGAAAGTAATCGCCTGCGTCGGCGACCCTGGCGAGCGGTTCGCCGAAGATGCCTTGCGGATGCTCCGCGCCATCCGCATCGCGGCCGAGCTCGATTTTGCGCTTGACGGAAAAACCGCGCAGGGAATTGCGGATAACGCGGGCAAACTGACGGAGATTTCCCGCGAACGCGTGCGCGACGAATTCATCCGCATTCTCGAAAGCGCCCGCCCCCTGCAAGCCTTATACGTGGCCCAAAAGCTTGGTATTTTGAAGCACATCATTCCGGAACTCGAAGAGGGAATCGGCTGCCAACAGAACCAAGCGCACTCATTCGACGTCTTTGAGCACCTCATGCGCTCCTTGCAGCATGCTGCAGATAAAAAGTGGGCGCTCGACGTGCGGCTCGCTGCGCTTCTGCACGACATCGGGAAGCCCGCGACGCGACGACACTCCGACGAAAAGAACGATTGGACGTTCTATGGCCACGATGTGGTGAGCGCCCGCATGGCTAAAAAAATCCTCGCCGACCTTAAATTCCCGAAGGAAATCGCTGCAAAAGTCGAAATCCTGGTGCGGTGGCACATGTTCTTTTCTGATCCTGATACCGTCACACTGACGGCCGTCCGACGCCTCATTTCACGCGTTGGGACGCACAACATGGAGGACCTGGTCAATTTGCGCGTCTGCGACCGCATCGGCACCGGGAGGCCAAAGGCGCACCCATTTCGCCTTCGCAAATACATGTCGATGATTGATGAAGCGATGCGTGATCCTGTTTCTGTCTCAATGCTTAAAATCAACGGCAACCGCATTATTGAAATGGGAGAGAGGCCAGGGCGCAAGATCGGCTGGACATTGCATGCGCTTCTTGAAGAAGTCTTGGACGATCCGTCAAAAAATACAGAGGAATATCTTGAACATCGCACTGGTGACCTACTTGCCATGCCAGAAAGTGAGCTAAAAGCGCTGGGTGAAGAGGGAAAAGACCGCAAATCAGAGGAGGATGCTGCCGCGGTAAAAGCCCTCCGAGACAAACATCACGTTAGTTAAGGGTATACAAAGCAAAAGCCGCCCGGATGTACCGGGTCTTTCTATACCGGTACCGCTGAGCGGCTTCATTGATCCCATTCACGAAATAAGTCTTTAACGTCTAAGTTTTACTAAGTACTTTATCTAATGTATTGAGGCCGAAGCCTCTAAATGATAGTTGTACTCGTCTAAACCAGACAGACTCAAAAGATCACGGATATGGGCTATCCATCTAGTACGTTGTACCAAACGGTGGCTTCGTAAATAATCAGAGAAAAGTTTCCCTTTCTTCCTCTTTATCTAGAGGGGCCAAATATTAAGAGGAAATAAAATCTCCTCCCTGCGATAAGAATACTTTCATATTGGACATTGTAAAGGACATCATGTGGATAACTCCATGTACTCGTTGTCCTTTACAAAGGACAACTGAAAAAACTATACTTTAAGCTCTACACTGACTGGGCAGTGGTCGGAGCCGTAGACATCAGGGTGGATCTCCGCCTTTATAATTTTGCTCGCGATCGATTTGCTTACAAAAAAATAATCTATTCTCCAACCGACATTGCGCGCACGCGCGTTCCCAAAAACACTCCACCATGTATAAAATCCCTTGCCTTTCTCAAACTTACGAAATATATCGACAAAGCCCGCTTTGGTGATCGCATCTATCCCTGCCCGTTCTTCCTTGGTATAGCCGTGCCCACCCTCGTTGGCCTTGGGGTTAGTTAGGTCGTCAGGGGTATGCGCCACATTCAAATCTCCGCAGAAAATGACCGGTTTTTCCTTCTCCAATCGCTTCATAAAGGCTAAAAAGGCCGGATCCCACTGTTTGTGGCGCAGCGAGAGGCGGCTCAAGTCGGGTTTCGCGTTCGGCGTATAGGAATTGACCACGAAAAAATCCTTGAATTCAGCCGTTATGACGCGCCCTTCGGCGTTCGGATCCCCGTAGCCGTCGCCTTCGAGTTTGTATTTCTTGGCGATATCGTGGGGGAGCCCTATTTGAATGCCTTCCGGCTTAATCTTCGAGAAAATAGCGGTTCCGCTATAGCCTTTCTTTCTGGTCGATGAATTCCAATATTCTTCATATTCCGGCAAATCAATCACTGCCTGTCCTTGCTCTGCTTTTGTCTCCTGCAGGCACAAAATATCCGGTTTCAGAGCTTTTACAGCCGGGATAAAGAGTTCCTTCCTATAAACGGCACGAATTCCATTCACATTCCACGAGACAAGTTTCATATTGCGCATCATAGCAAATCCTTCACATGCGTCTCATCCGTATCATGTACGCTGATACCATATGAATAACGAAATCTTTAACACATTTGATGCCCCGCGAGAGCAGGGGAGCGGCGAGTGGAAAACCTTCAATGCAGTGACGCACGATAAGGCGTCGCTCTTGCATGCCACGAACTATAGGCTCCAGCCACGCACTCCATCCGCCATCCGCTTTGGCGCCTCGCGCCTCTTTATCCTTAAGCGCGCCTAAATGCCCGAAAACCAAGTACTGGTAGTTGACCCCTACGAAGACGCATACGTTTAGTTTAACGACTTTGAATTAGGTTCAATACAAAACAAACGCTCACCGGTATGGGCGACAAGAATCTTTTGGTTGCTTGCTAGCATTTCCTTAGCGCCGCGATAGACTGAAACGCTTGCAACATCAGAAAGTGCAATTTCCTTATGAGTTGCTGTTGATTCTATTTCCCTGACCAATCGTTTCGACATCAACTGCGGCGAAATGAGTGCCCATCGAGTTTCCAGTTTTAGTACCTGACGTGAGACGAATCCCCGTTTCCATAATTGGCGCAAGAGCCGTATTGCGGTAACACGCGGGACACCCGCTTCAAACGAGAGGGTACGCGTATTGAGAGTCTTGTGTTTTTGCAGGGCTCCCAACAGAGCATTTTCTTTCTTCCCGATTGCCAAAAACAAACGCTGTTGTTCACTCCACATGCAGGCAGTATACAACTATGTCCATATTTTGGACATAGCATTCGGTGGAATATCCAATCATAGAAGCTCAGGATAGCGGCGAGCGCAAAAAATGAGGTAGATGTGCAGAAATACGCATTTTCCGGCTTACTGGTGAGGGCACCTATATGCTCTTACACAAAGGAGAACGTCATGTCTGTTTGCGGTTGGAATGACACGATGGCAGCCGGTCTCAAGCTCTTTGCGGAAGGCCTCGCGATTCAAACAAAAAAGCGCGCTCTCGAAGAGGGTGTTGGAGTTGAGAAAGTCCCCGCAATTGAAATTGCCGAACTTAAGGCGCTCCTCGACGCAATCAGCTTTTCCGAAAAGGGACGTAAGGAACTTGAAGGTATTTTTGCAGTGACGATGCTTGCGCATTTTCTCTATCGACAGATGGACAGCGCGCAAAAAAGTGAAGCATCCGCGGAAGTGCTGCTTGTACGAGCTTCGGGAGAAGTCAGTGCGCTATTTTCCGAAATGGAAGAACATAACGTACGAGAACTCAAGCCGAAATATCCGTATCGTGAGGCAATGTGGAGACTCGCGCGGTTTCTCGAAGATCGAGTCTGAAAGTGCATGGGGCGCTGGAAACTCCAGCGCCTTTTATCTTCTCCGCTTTCCATGGAAAGCCTGATGCACCTCGCGGAGGTGTTTGTCAGTGACGTGGGTGTAGACCTGCGTCGTTGCGATGTTGGCGTGGCCTAAGAGGGCTTGGACTGCACGCAAATCCGCCCCGCCGTCGAGTAAATCAGTCGCGAACGAGTGGCGCAGGGTATGTGGCGTTACTTTGCGCGTGATGCCAGCTTTTACCGCATGTTGTTTAACGATGCGCTCGATTGAGCGGGGAGTGAGGCGCGCGGCGTCTTGGGCGACGCCGTAGCCGACAAAGAGCGCTTCGCCCATGTCGCCGCGTTTCTTGATATATTCAGCGACGGCTTTTTTTGCGCCCGGCGAGAGAAAGACGACGCGTACTTTGTCGCCCTTGCCACGCACGGAAAATTCATCACGGGTAAGGTCGAGGTCGGAATTTAATGAGCAGAGTTCGGAGACGCGAAGCCCGGTTGAAAACAGTAATTCCAAAATGGCGCGATCTCGCAGCTCATTCAATGAATCTCCCGCTGGGCTTTTCATAAGACGGTTCAATTCATCAGCGGTAATGAGATCCAAATCACGGCCACCCACCTTCGCAAGCTCAATTTTCTCGGGCGAGAGCGATTCGATTTCATTTTTGCGCAGGTATTTGAGGAACGCGCGCAATGCGATCATGTAATAATTCTGCGTCTTTTTCTTCATGTCACCGGCCACTCCGGGCTGGCGATTGAGCCACAAACGGAATTCGCGGACCGCCTGCTCAGTCAACCTCGACGGGGAAGTGATTTTTGTCTGGGTAAGAAAGCGCGTGAGATAGCGATCATAATTCTCCATCGTTTTGACGGAGCGCCCCTTTTCGATCTCAAGATATTCGAGGAACTGTTGTTTGAGGTCTTTCAGCTCCTGTGCCATTTAGCCCATTGTATCACTAATATTGTGCGACATGTGAAGATTGGGTGTGACTACTTCAAATACTTTTTCTTTTCCAACTTCTCTGGCAAGAAACTTTCTTTGTCATACGCCTCGTAACCCTTGCCATATTTCAAATCTTTCATCAGTTTCGTCGGGGCGTTGCGGATTTTGAGGGGGATGGGGAGGTTGCCGAATTTTTTTACGTCGTCCAAAGCTTCAAAAATCGCATCGTACGCCCGGCGGTCTTTTTTGCATTGTGCGAGATAGGCGACGCCGTGCGCGAGGTTAATCGTTGCTTCCGGGTAGCCGATCGAGCGCACGGCTTCAAACACTGCATTCGCAACGACGAGCGCCGTCGGCTGTGCGAGCCCCACATCCTCGCTTGCGAAAATTACCATACGCCTTGCTATAAATTTCGGATCTTCACCTGCTTCCACCATGCGCGCGAGATAATAAATCGCAGCATCGGGCTGTCCCGCGCGCATTGATTTAATAAAAGCACTGATGGTGTTGTAGTGCTCTTCGCCTTTTTTGTCGTATCGGATGTGCCGCGATTGGATCGCTTCTTTCAGCGTCTCCGCCGTTATTTTTCCATACAGCTTATCTGCGGTCTCCAAAACAGTGATCGCTTGCCGCGCGTCGCCCTGCGCCATGCGGATCAGCCACTCGCGCGCTTCTTTCGGTACTTTCATTTTCGTGCGCGCGATGATTTTCTCCATGTCCTTTTCTGAAAGTTCCTGCAACACAAACACGCGACAACGTGAGAGAAGCGGCGAAATTATTTCGAACGAAGGATTCTCGGTCGTCGCGCCGACGAGCGTGATGTCGCCACGCTCGACGAAGGGAAGGAGGTAATCCTGCTGCGCTTTGTTGAAGCGGTGGATTTCATCCACGAAGAGAACTTTTGGTTTTGATTTTAGTAACGTGCCGCGGACTCCAACGACTTTGCGGATATCGTCTTTGCCCGCCTCAACCGCCGAAAGTTCGTAAAAATCCGCGCCGACCGCGTTTGCATAAATACGGGCTAATGTCGTCTTTCCCGACCCTGGCGGCCCCCACAAAATGAAGGAAAAAAGCTCTTTTTTCTCGATCGCGACGCGCAATGGCTTCCCCACCCCCGCCAAATGCTCCTGACCAACGAATTCATGAAGCGTTGTCGGCCTGATCTGTGATGCAAGCGGTTCCATCCGTATACTCTACGCCTGTCCGCCCAATTGGCCAGATGTCACTTGCACGATCAGAAAGACGCGGTATCCTTGGACGATGTCAGGAAAAACAATCGCCGCATTGGCACTCGTCATTATCATTATCGGAGGTGGAGTTTATTGGTATATGCAAAAGGAACAGGCCGCGCCCACGGATACGCAACAGGCCGCAACGACGACCCCGCAAGTTGCCGGACAGGATGCCGTCGTGGGAACTGGTGAAACCGCCGCGCCAAATTCGCGCGTCGAAGTCCTCTACGTCGGCATGTTGCAGGATGGCACGGTCTTTGACAGCTCGGAGGCAAACGGTAACCAGCCCCTCGCGTTCGTCCTCGGCGAACCCGGCATCATCCCCGGCTTCCAGATCGGCATAAACGGCATGAAAGTGGGTGGCGAGCGCCGCATCTCGATCCCGCCGGAACTTGGCTACGGAAACGTTGATGTACACCAAAATCCGAGCGACCCAGCGAGCCCCGTCATTATTCCGGCCAATTCAACCATCGTTTTCGACATCAAGCTCGTCAAAGTGACGGCAGGATCGACGACCCCGGCAACCACCCCATAGCCCAAAAAAGGTTGCAAGTATGAAGGGAATGTGATATCGTTTCCCTATGCTGACGAAGCGAAAGAAGCAAAACGAAATCGGCAAAGTGAAGCGCCATGACTCGGATACCGGCTCGCCGGAGGTTCAAGTCGCGCTCCTCACCCGCCGTATCGAAGAGCTCTCGGCACATTTGGATAAGAATCGTAAGGACAAAAGCTCGCGCCGCGGCCTTTTGGGGTTGGTCGCCGACCGTCGCAAGCATTTGAAATACTTGGAGTCTACCAACAAGCGCTCATACAGCGCCTTGACCAAGAAGCTCGGGTTGAAGAAGTAGTTTCTCCTTTCATTCGTCAGTTATACTTGGGGGAGTCGATCCTCATTTTTATACGTTTAAGCATATTTTTATATGTCAATTATCAAACACCCAGAACAGCGCGTCGGCGTCTTTATCGACACGCAAAACGTCTACCACAGCGCGAAGAACATCTACCACGCGCGGGCGAATTTCGGCAATATCCTTAAAGACTCGGTCGCCGGCCGTCGCCTCATTCGCGCCCGCGCGTATTCCGTCACCACGGAGAGTGGCGAAGAAAAAGGCTTTTTTGAAGCCCTTGCCAAAATCGGCATCGAAATGCGTCTCAAAGACCTCCAGATCTTCTATGGCGGCGCAAAGAAGGCCGATTGGGACGTCGGATTGGCAGTTGATGCCATTACGGCAGCGCCCAAGCTCGATACCGTCATCCTCGTCACGGGAGATGGCGATTTCGTGCCCTTGGTGCAGTACCTCCAGACCCACGGCGGCTGCCAGGTGGAAGTCGTCTCCTTCGGCCGCTCCACTTCGGCGAAGTTGAAAGAGGCGACCGATGACTTCCTCGACCTCGATCTTGACCCGCGCCGCTACATCATGGGCTTCCGCGGCGGCTCCCGCCGTCCATCTTCCCGCGGCCCACGCGAGACACAGGAACAAATGCCTGACGAGATGGAAAAGGAGATGGGAGTTGAATAAGTTGAAATAAGGGGCATGATTAGCGCAGGTCACAGCCGGATAGGAGGCAAGAATGCCTGAGTTAGAAAACTTCTTGGTTTGCTGCTGGACGGTCGCAATTTGTCTGCTTATCGTCCTTGTTAATTTCATCCGCTCACCTCTTGAAGGTGTTTCTGGAGAATTCGGAGTTATCGTTTTTTTCGTAACATTAGCCTTTTGGGGCATGAGCTTTGAAGTACTAAGTTATTTTTTGAAGAATCCATACAGCCGTTAGACCAAAGGGCGCCGCTAAAATATGTTGGCGGCGCCCGAACCTTGATAATGTGAGGATTTCTAGTAGTATTGACACATTAGCTAATAATCGTGGCGCTCGGATAGGCAGGATTTTCCCTTGAAGAGGGTCAATGCTGAAATCTGGTCGTCACCACAACGACATGCAGAAAAAAGAATACAGCCTCGACATAGGAGGCAAAACATTAACCGCAGAATTTAACGACTGGGCGAATCAGGCGAATGGCTCGGTTCTCATGCGCTACGGCAACTCGGCCGTCCTTGCGACCGTTGTGATGGGCGCAAAAGAGAGCGACAAAGATTACTTTCCGCTTTCCGTTGAATACGAGGAAAAGTTCTATGCAGTAGGCGCCATCCTCGGCTCACGCTTCATGCGCCGCGAAGGCCGCCCGAGCGACGAAGCAGTCCTCTCCGGACGCATCGTCGACCGCACGATCCGTCCGCTTTTCCCGAAAGGCCTCAAAAAAGATGTGCAGGTCATTATCTCGGTTCTCTCGATCGAGGAAGACGATGCTGACATTCTCGCAGTCAATGCAGCATCGCTTGCGATAGCAACATCAAACATCCCGTGGAACGGCCCGGTTTCTGCAGTCCGCCTCGGACTCGAAGAAGGAAAGACTGACTTCCTCGTGAATCCTACCTACAAAGAACGCGACGAAGCAGGTGACCCGAAGGCAGTCCTCGACCTTACCGCCTGTGGCAAAGACGGCCTCATCAATATGATCGAGGTCGGCGCCAAGGAAGTAACCGAGGAAGTGCTTGCAAAGGCGCTGGCCAAGGCATCGGAAGAAATTGAGAAAGTCCAGGCATGGCAGAAGACGATCATCGCTAAACAAGGGAAGGAAAAGAAGGCGTTTGTCCCGCCGTTCGAAGACGACGCGCGCCTTACGCCGGTCTTTGAGGAACTCATCGCGCCAAAACTTGCTGCAAAGGCGGGAAATATAGGCAAAGAAGACATCAACCAATTCAAATCCGACTGGATGGCGCATACGAAGGCGCAGTTCGAAGACATTGAACCGGGGAAACTGGATACGTATTACGAACACCGCCTCGACCAATACGTCCACGACCTCGCGATCAAGGAAGGGAAGCGTGTCGACGGTCGCGCGATGGACGAAATCCGCGCGCTCTACGCGCAGGCAGGAGGGGTTTCGCCCGTCATCCACGGCTCCGGTATTTTCTATCGCGGCGAAACGCACGTACTCGCGGCACTCACGCTTGGCGGCCCGGGCGACGCACAGCTCATCGACACGATCGAATCGCAAGACGTGAAGAAATCCTTCATGCTTCATTACAATTTCCCGCCGTTTTCAGTCGGCGAAACGGGACGCGTCGGTGGCATGAACCGCCGCATGATCGGCCACGGCGCGCTTGCAGAAAAAGCGCTGCGCGCGGTCTTGCCGACGAAGGACGTCTTCCCCTACACGATCCGTATCGTTTCCGAATGCCTCGCTTCCAACGGCTCGACTTCACAGGCGACGGTCTGCGCAGGCACGATCGCGCTCATGGACGCCGGCGTCCCGATCACGAAGCCGGTCGCGGGTATCGCGATGGGTATGATGTCGGATGCAAAGAGCAAAATCTACAAAGTCCTCACCGACATCCAAGGTCCGGAAGACCATCACGGTGACATGGACTTCAAAGTCGCCGGTACTGCCGACGGCGTCACGGCCGTACAAATGGACGTGAAAGTCGAAGGCGTCCCGGTAAACGTGCTCGTTGAGGCTTTTGCGCAGGCAAAGAAGGCGCGTCTGCAAATCCTCGACGTCATCGTGAAAGAAATCGCTGCTCCACGTGCGGATATTTCGCCGCGCGCGCCGAAGATCCTCACGCTCAAAGTCAAAACCGACCAGATCGGCCTTGTCATCGGCCCCGGCGGCAAAATGATCAACGGCATCCGCGAACGCACGAAAGCTGACGACATTACCATCGAAGAGGACGGCACGATCTTCGTGACCGGAAAAGGTGGCGCTGCAGAAGCCGCCTACAAAGAAATCGCCGACCTTACGCGCGAATACCTGCCGGGAGAGAAGTTCGAGGGCACGGTGACCCGCATGATGGATTTCGGCGCATTCGTGAAGATCGGCGTGAACGCTGAGGGCCTCGTCCACGTCTCTGAAGTCGCGCCGTTCCGCATCGGAAATATTGCCGAAGCAGTGAAAGAAGGCGACGTTGTGCCGGTCATGTTGAAGGAAATCGACGAGAAAGGGAGGTATAATCTCTCCATCAAGGCCGCAGATCCGGAATGGGCAGCGCGTAAAGGGCTGACGCCGTCTGAAGGAGGTGGCCATGAATATCATGGGGGAAACAACGAACGGGAAGGACACAGGGGCGACCGACGCCGACGCATCTAAAGCGCCTGCGCAGCCGCCACAAAGCGACGTCGAAGAAGCGCATATCCTTGAAGAGCACATCGTGGTGCCGCTTCCGAAGGCGGCCCCACTTCCTGTTCCGGCGCTCCCGGCTGT
>JBBUCP010000140.1:0-1335 GCA_038057725.1 Patescibacteria group bacterium
ATTTTTTATAATCAACCGCGAACGCAATGAGCATGAGAGACAGCCCGCCACCGATGCCGAGAACAAAGTGGTTGAAGACAACGCCAGAGATGTGGGTCGCTCCGCGCGCGAGAAGGCCGAGTGCCGCAGAGCTGAACACCAGCGCGCCGCCCACGATTAACGTAAGTAAAAGGACAACGAGCGTTGTATCAACGCGGGTTTTCATCAGGAAAAGGATACCATGGAAAAATTTGCAATTTGCAAGCCTCAATTTGCAAACAAAATCGCAAATCTCAAGCAACAAGCGCTCTCATTTTGGATTTGGTGCTTGAAAATTTGTTTGCAAATTGCAAATTGGGATTTGCAAATTTACTACGCGGTAAGTGCGATAATTACTCCCAAAAAAGCAAAGACGATCGAGAGCACCCAGTAGCGCATGACGACTTTCTCACCCGGCCAGCCGATGGCTTCGAAATGATGGTGCAAGGGCGCGATGCGGAAGAGCTTGCGGCCAAATGCTTTTTTCCAGACCAATTGCAGCACGTCCGATGCGACCGTTGCGACAAGGAGCGCGCCGATAATCGGAAGTACCCCGACTCCCACCCCTTCACCCAGGCTGTCGGTCATGAATGCGACGACGGGGATGGTGAGGGTGAGCGCCATCGTGCCGGTGTCGGACATATAAAAGCGAGCAGGCGGGATGTTAAACCAGATAAATGCGAGGAGGCCGCCGACGACCGCCGCGCAAAAAGCTGCGAGGTCGATCTGCGACTGCGAAAACGCGATGATCGCGTACGATGCAAAGATCGAAGCGAAGACGCCGCCGGAGAGGCCATCGATGCCGTCGATGACGCCGCTCGCGTACAGCGCGAGCGAGAGCAGAACGAAAAATGGGACGATAAAAATTCCGAGTTCGATTGGTATTCCCCACGGCAGCATAATAGAATGTACATCGAGCTTGTCATAAAACCACCACCCCGTAGCAAGTGAAAGAAGCACGACGACGATCAGGCGGTAGCGCAGGCGCAGGCCGTCTCCCCTCGGGCTGATGAGGTAGAGGTCATCAATAAAACCGACAAGCGCACCGACGATAAGTGCGGCGATCGGGACCCACGTCTGGCTGCGCGAGAGAAAATCGAGCTGCACAGTGAGCGGCGATGGCATCAGGTACGAGAACGTGGCAAAAATCGACATGACGATGAGGACGCTGCCCCAAATCACGACACCGCCGAAACGAGGTGCGCGCACTTCATTGCCAGTATGCAGGCGGTTGAATTCAGATGCCGCGGAACCGTCGTAGGCGATTTTGCCGCCTGCTTTTTTCCACGCCTTGTATTTGTAAAGGTAATGCGTAAG
>JBBUCP010000141.1:0-1716 GCA_038057725.1 Patescibacteria group bacterium
GGGCTCGATGGTAGACGTGACGTTTATTGCGAAAAAAATGACAAGCGTGGAAGAAGTGAACGCGGCGCTGAAAGCGGCTGCGGCTTCTGGTCGCTGGAAAAAGGTTTTTGCGGTCACGGAAGAGGAATTGGTCTCGAGCGATATCCAGGGCGAGCCGTACGGCTCGATCGCGGATTTGAATCTCACGCGCGTCGTCGATGGGAACCTCGTCAAGGTGATGGCATGGTACGACAATGAAATGGGATATGCGCACACGTTAGTGCAGCATGTGCTCGAAGCCGGGAAAAACCTTTAATTTGATGAAAATTTACTTTGCGTCCGATCATGCGGGATTCGAGTTGAAATCGAAGTTGGTCGCCTTCGTGCGATCACTCGGGCATGAGGCGGAAGATTGCGGCTCTGCCGTCCTCGCGCCCGGCGATGATTTTCCGGATTACATGATGCCGATGGCGAGGAAAGTCATTGCAGACAAGGGAAGTATTGGCGTCGCGCTCGGCGCATCGGGGCAGGGCGAGGCGATGGCGGCGAACCGCGTAAAGGGGGCGCGCGCGGCAGTGTATTATGGAGAAGCGATGCACGCACAAACGGATGCAG
Organism: Patescibacteria group bacterium; assembly: GCA_038057725.1. Lineage (GTDB taxonomy): Bacteria > Patescibacteriota > Minisyncoccia > Phycocordibacterales > UBA2100 > UBA10103. The sequence continues at coordinate 595 of JBBUCP010000141.1, forward strand.
AGGGGAATATTTTAAATATCGTGCAATCCATGCGTGCGCATAACGATGCGAATATTTTATCGCTTGGCGCGCGATTCGTATCCGAAGATGCTGCACAAGCTGCGGTGAAGCTTTTTATCGAAACTCCTTTTTCGGGAGACGGGCGGCACCTGCGCCGCATTGCAAAAATAGATGCTTGAAATCATTCCAACGGTAGTACCGCAATCGCTCGATGACATTCTCGCGGCGAAAAAGCGCTACGGCGCTTTTTCACCTGTCCTCCACATTGATGCGTCCGACGGCGTTTTCGCGCCGAATAAAACGTGGCTCCCGCTAAGCGGCGAGAAATTACCGGATAGCGCGGCATTCACCTACGAGGCGCATCTCATGATCACGAATCCGCTCTCGATCGGCGTCGCGTTCGCGCGCGCAGGCGCTGCGCGCGTCATCGGCCACATCGAAGCGTTCAACAATGCCGAGTGCGCGCAAGAAGCCTTCGACATGTGGCAGAAGGCCGGTGCACAAGAGGTCGGCGTCGCCGTTCTCCTCCAGACGCCGCTCGACGATCTCGCGCCCTACATGCAACTGTGCGATTTCGTCCATATGATGACAATTGCAAACATCGGGAAGCAAGGATACGCGTTCGATGCGAGTTCTATCGAGCGTGTGAAGACCGTACACGAGAGGTATCCGCACATCACGATCTCGACGGACGGCGGCGAAAGCAGAGACGTTGTCGACGACCTCGCGCGCGCAGGCGCGACACGTTTCTGCATCGGCACGGCGCTCGCAAAGGCGAAAGATCCGGAGAAAACATATTCACAACTTCTTAAGGCCGCGACTTCAGAATTAGGACATCGGATGTCCTAATTTTATTATGAAGCACAAAGAAGTAACATCGCGCGGCGAATACATGCTCCGTCTTGAAAAAGGTGAAGACGTCCTTCCTGCGATTGCGGATTTTTGCAAACGGAAGGGGATTTTGAGCGCGAGTTTCCGTGCAATCGGGGCGGTTGAAAAGGCAAAAATCGGCTATTACGACCTCCCTTCTAAAAAATACGGCTCCAAGGAGTACAGAGATGCGATGGAAGTCGCCTCGATGACCGGCAACGTCGCACAGGTAGAAGAGCAAGGCGACGCCTC
>JBBUCP010000142.1:0-2696 GCA_038057725.1 Patescibacteria group bacterium
CCTACGACGCCGATGATTTGCACGTATGCGGGAACGAACGGCCACGAAAGGGGTGTGACCGAGACCACGAGCGACACCATGAGCACCGTCGTTTTGACTTTTGCTACGTTACTCGGTGCTATGACGCCTTTTGAAGCACGCATTGAAAGCGTGTAGGCATCGTAGGCAATGATAGGGGCAAAAGGTATGAACCACCACCATACTAGTCCCCAAAAGATTATTCCGATACCTGCGATCGTATAACAAGCGATCTTATCGGAGACTATGTCTGCTACAGCACCTACCCATGATTGGCATTTCCATTTCCGGGCAAGATATCCATCGAGCCAATCCGTGAAGCACACGAGCGCAGCTACCGGCGCCGCGAGAACCGAAAATGTCCCGATAAATAGTGGCGGTAAGTAAAGCGGCGCAAGGCCGCGTGCAAACGAAAGCAGATTCGGAACATGTTCGCGAATCGAGATCGTCCTGCTAGGTGTAGGAGCCAGCATGGTTTTGCCTCCCTGAGCTTAGGTTGAAAACTATGTGCGACAAAACGCCGCCTGCCCATCAGCGTAGGATGGCGCCTGAAAAAGCGCAAGGTACAACTTACCGTGCCCTCACCTTGAGCTTAGTCTCACGTTTTTTATTGATCTTCGGCAAGCGGATCATCAAAATCCCATGCTTTTCAGAAGCCTCGGCTCTATCCACATCAATCTCTTCGGGAAGCAAAATGGTGCGCGAAAACGATCCCCAATAGAGCTCGCGTTGGAAATAGTTGTCGTCCTCGACTTCGCGCTCGTCGCTGCGGACGCCGCTCACAGTGAGCATCTCGCGGGTGAGCGATATGTCGATGGTTTGCGGCTGCACGCCGGCCACCAGTGCCTTCACGACGATAGAATCGGGCGTTTGGTACACATCTACCGCGAGCTCTCCGGCTCCCTCGGCTTCGGCCTGCCAGTCTTCGGTAGCGGCCGCTTTCGGGGTGTTAATCCGCGCGTGACGTTCCTGGCCCTTGCCAGAGAAGGTGGCGTGCACGGTCTGCGGCTCGTCTAAAAAGTCTTCATATTCGCGCGTATCCGCGCCGGTTAGTCTCTGGAAGAATGATGGTTTTGCCATGGTGCTGGTAGTGTATCAAATAATTATCTCCTCCGCGAGAAGCGCGGCCTAATCCTTTTAACAAACTCAAGCGCGAACAGGACGGCAATGACGCCCATCCACACTCCCGCAAAAGTTCGCAAGAGATGCTCGTCCGCCGTGTTGAGGATAAGGAAATTAAAGCCTGCGTGCAAGAGGGACGCAAGGATAACTCCGAGCGCGGCATACCATTCTCGCACCAGCGTCGGTTTATAAAACGAGTAGGCCAGCGCGATCCCGACGATCGCCGAAGAGAAAACGTGCAAAAGCGTGGCGCCAATAAATCGCAGATTGCCGGTCATCACGGTCTGGATGACGGTGTCGCCGGAGAGCGGCGACAGCAAGAACAGTGCGTTTTCAAGGCCGGCAAAGCCAAGCGCGACCGCGACCATGTAGATGACCGCATCCACCGGCTCGTCATTCTCGCGCCGATGCAAGACAACGAGCCACGCCACGATGTATTTTGTAAATTCCTCGATCGTGGACCACGCGGCAAAAATCGCGGTCTGCGTCACAAGGTACGCGGCGACAAATTTCTGGATCGGAATCACGATCACAACCGTGAGCATGCCCGCGAGGAACGCCATCGCAATCAATCGCCGCGGCTCCGGATGGCGCGAATCCTCCTTCAGCCAAAACCACAACCACGCCAGCGCCGGAAAAATCCCCCCGGCAATAGCTATCGCGTAGGGCGCAATGTCCATCAGAGTATTCTATCAGCTCGATGGACGTACGCATCGTCTACAAGATATAATCTCACCGGCTGAGTGTTTGATACCATGGTACCAAACACTCAGCGACCATGAATCTATTGGTTCGGCCATTTGGCGACCATGAGCAGCTCGCTGTCTTTCTGCGGCAATTTCTGCCAGATTGCCTCCGTCACAAACGGCATGAACGGGTGGAGGAGTTTGAGGGATGTCGAGAGTGCATGCGAGAGGAACCATTGACGGGAAGTTTTAGCAGCGCCATCAGTCTTGAGGATTTCTTTTGATTCCTCCAAAATGACCGCCGCGAATTCATCCCATAGATAGTGGTAAAGTTTCTCGCCCGCAAGATGGAAGCGAAAATTCTCAAGGTCATCCGTCACGCCTTTCACGGCTTCGTCGAGTTGGTCGAGAAGCCGCTGGTCGACTTCAGTCAGCGCCGGCTTTTCGGTCTGCAAACCCAGCTTGCCGGTAGGCTGGCCGCTTTCTAGTACGAACCGAGTTATGTTCCAGAGCTTATTCGCAAACTTCTTGTACGCCCCAATTTTTTGCGGATCGAGATTCAAGTCCGTCCCCGCCGTATTGCCGACAACGAGTCCCATCCGCAGCGCATCCGTTCCATATTCTTCTGACACGGTAAGCGGGGAAATCACGTTTCCCTTGGATTTCGACATTTTCTGACCCTTCGCATCGCGCACCAGCCCGTGCAAATACACATTTCGAAAGGGGACTTTCCCCGTGCGGTACAACCCCAACATGATCATGCGCGCCACCCAGAAAAAAAGGATGTCCGCGCCCGTTTCCATGACGTTCGTCGGATAAAACTCCTTAAAATCAGGAGAATCAGGGTATCCGAGCGTCACAAACGGCCAC
>JBBUCP010000143.1:0-3039 GCA_038057725.1 Patescibacteria group bacterium
GACGATTAAGAAACGGGTAATGCGTCGTCCTTCGTGTGAAAGAGCGGGATCCATTTGACAACCTTTCTAACCTGCCTAGTACAACAATTACGAAAAAACAAAGAAATGTCAACGAACGTTGCGAGCCGGCAGCTTTCGTTTTAAAAACCGCAAACGACGGCGGGAAGGTGTTTGAAGGGGTCTGCGCAGGAGCGACGGCGACGAGCCCGAGCGCTGCGCCAGCAGGCGCAGATAGCGACCCCTGAGAACACTTCCCGGCGGCGTCGTTTTTCAAAACGATTGCTGCCGCGAGCGGAATATTTACCGCGGCTTTGAGTACATCGCCGTCACGTAGACGCTGTCGCCTTTGACGGAGATGCCAACGCCGGTGTGGGTGAATTTGGTGCCGAGGATGTTGGCGCGGTGGCCGGAGGAATTCATCCAGCCATTCACGATCATTTCCGCTTCTGCTGTGGAAGAAAGCTTGTAGCCCTCGGTCATGTAAATGTTCTCGCCGATTGCCATCCATGCGTAGTTTGCGTTATTAGCGCGGCAGGAGGAGCTGCAACCGCTTGGGTCTTCGTGGCTGAAGTAATTCTTCGCGAGCATGTCGGAACTGTGACCGCGGGCGATCGTGGCGAGCCGTGCATCCCACGCAAGCGCCGCAAGACCCTCTTGTGCGCGTTCGGCATTCGTGAGATCAAAGATATATTGTTCGGTTTCGGAAATTGAAGACGTAGGGGTGGGAGTCGCAGGAGACGTGGAAGCGGCCGGTGCCTTCGGCGCCGGCCGCGTTTCTTCAACAGGCCCCGACTTTGCAGGAGCCGGTTTTGCAGCAACAACAGACGCCGGTTTTTGCACCGGCGTTGATGTCGCGAGAAGTTTCTTAACGCGCGTTGTCGTTGCGACGGTTACTTCGGACCGGAACTGGGGCGAGAACCAATTGAGAGTCGGGGAAAAGTACAGTGCTAATCCGCTCAAGAGTATCGCGAAGGGAAGCCAAGAGTGAATTTTCATATTTTTGCATAGGATGTATTTTTGAGACGAGTAACCGCTGCTTAGAAAGACTTCAGCAACATCATCAGTATCTCATAGATTTCGTGGTGCAATATTGCTATTCCATGAAGACTGTCCTCGATTGCTGATTTCATGAACGGATGGCATAGTACGGGGGGAAATCCTATGGGTGGAGGCTGTCATGAGCCAGCGTGAAAGCATCGTATGCCTCATCGCTGGGGCACGCATCGGGATTGCGATTAACACGTTCTTTTTTATCTCGGTTAAGCCACTGATGGTGTATCTCAACACCAACAATCGCGCCGTCGAGAAATATCAGGCGATCGACCGCATACTGCTATCACCGGACCATTCGCCCGAGAAAAAGAAAAAATGAAAACGGCGGCTCGTGTATCACGAGACCGCCGTTCCTTTTTGCACTTTTCGATTAATTACGGCGTCACCGTAAGTGTTCCTATCATGCCGTTGGCGCGATGGTTGCCGACCGAGCAGAAGTACTCGAAGGAGCCCGCCCTATCCGCGACAAATTCAAACGTCTCCGACTGGCCTGCCTGCACAACCTTCGTGCCGACGTTGTAGCCCTCGATGCGGAAATCGTGCGTGCCACCGACGTTGTTGAACGTAATTTTCACGCGGTCGCCCTTTTTGACGGAGAGCGCCTTCTGCACGAACGTCATGCCGGAATTCGTCACCGTGAATTCTTTTATGGCACCGGTCGAAACGGAGCCGTCGACGCTGATCTCTGTCCCGCCCGGCGTATTCGTGTCGGTGTTCGAACCGAACGGATCGTTATTTTCAACATTCACATTCATGGTATCGGGCGTTTGCTGCGAATACCAATACCAGCCGCCGCCGAGGATAATAATGAGTGCGATAGCGATAAATAATGTACGCATATTTTCTAATGTGTTACCTGTTAAGAAGCCGTATGGTACAGCATATCGGTACTTTCATGAAGGGTGAATGGGGCTTGCGCGCGTTCCGGGGGTTGGTAGTGTTGTCTGAGAAGAGAGGCCAGGCCGCAAAGGAGAAGGCCATGGGTAAGTTGGCTGACAGCATACCCACAGTGAAGCCATACGTAGCGAAAAAAGTGAGTCAAGAAGAACTCGCGGAACTCGGTGGCGGTAAAATTGCCTATATGAGACAAATGACCGCTGCGGAAGCCAGGGAAGAATACCCCGACATAGCCGATGAGATACCGGAGGACGTGCCTATATATACGCTTCACGCGGCCAATGGGAAGCCTATGGGAATCACCGATGAGCTAAGTTCGTTATCGCTGCACGCGACTCAAGAAGAATTGGAGGTAATGCGCGTGAGCTGATCTCCAAAAGCGAAAGCGCCGACTAACCACCGGCGCTTTTGATGTACACTTATACCTATGGACGCAAAAGAATCAGCTAAACGAATGAACGCTGCCTACGCGCTTCTTGCGGAGCCGACGACGACGCGGGAAAAAATCAGTCATGCGTGCGTGCTATTGAAAGGCGCGCATCCGAAAATCGATGAGCTAGTCATGCAGTGCGAGAAAGCGCTTTCGACGATCGGTAAGATTGAAGAGGGTGACGTGATCGGGCTTTCTGCCGATCATTTGCCGGAAAATACCGAAGAAGAAAAGAAACGCAAAAAGGCGCTGCTGCTTTTCATCGGTTCGTGGCGGAATTTAAAAAGCGAGGTTGGGCGGGTACAGGCAGAGTTTAACCAGAATCCGCAGTCAGGCGCGGGGCAGGCTTCGATGTGGGGGCGGATTTTCCGCGGGGCAAAGGGCCCCTTGGGCGTCATCACGGTTATCGCGGTCGGTGTCGTCGCCATGCAACAGACATCAGTAGAACTCATTATCCAAAATAAAGGCTGCGGTACGTTGCAACCTTCCGGCGTCCCGATTTCTATTCCCGGCTTCAAACTTCCCAAAGATCCGATTCCAAGCGGTGGCTCGGCGGTCGCGACCATTCCTCCACTTACGATGCACGTGGACGGAACGCAATCCGGCTCGCTCTCGCTTACCGCACTGAAGTATTCCCTCGGATTCGAGTTGCCGAGCAG
>JBBUCP010000144.1:0-6902 GCA_038057725.1 Patescibacteria group bacterium
ACAACAACCGCCGTGCCATGTTGATCATCGTGCATCACCGGAATGTCGAGCGCCTCAATCACCCGCTTCTCGATATCAAAGCACTTCGGTGCGCCAAAATCTTCGAGATTGATGCCGCCGAACCCCGGTGCAATGCGGATGATGGTTTCCACAATCTCGTCGGTATTTTGCGTATCAAGGACGATGGGAAACGCATCAACATTCGCAAACGTCTTGAAAAGCGCACACTTGCCTTCCATAACCGGAAGTGCGCCGAGTGCGCCGATGTTTCCTAATCCCAAAACCGCCGAGCCGTCGGAAATGACCGCGACCATCCGCCCCTTCATCGTGTAGAGGCGTGCATCTTCTTTTTTCCGGTAGACATGCATCGAAACCGCCGCCACGCCCGGCGTGTACGCGAGCGAGAGGTCATTCCTGTTCCGTATAGGAAGCGCGGAAACAATCCGAATCTTCCCACCCACTTTCTTATGGAGCGCGAGCGCCTGTTTCGATACGTCTTTTTTCTTCATCGCGAGAGTATAGCAAAATCTTCTTGTGTATAACAATTACCCCTTAAAGAAGCTTGAAAGGGCTATTTCCACTTCCATAGAATCTTCCCATTTGTATAACTCCATAGTCCCATTAATTGTCATAACTAGTTCATCGAGCGCTCCGTCATATTGCCCCCATTCCTGCTTCGATATTTTTTCAATATCAGCATCATTCTCCACATGCGCTTTTATACCCTTATTGGCACAAATCTCGGCCCAGAGCTGTCTAATCCGCAATGGCGGCACGATGCCTGCATTTTTAAACCCATATTGAGTTAACCCATGCGATGTTATTACCAAAGAAATAATTGGCTTTTTCTCGTTAATGGCCAGCCCGGCAATTGCACTAAAATCACCCACAGAAGGCGGACTATGAGTGCGCTCGGATAAAATAGGGTGATTGTGAATAAAACGACTGTCATGACCCATTCTTCGTCCTAACTCCGGGTCGAATTCTCCGTCAAATTGATGTGCCGCTCGGTACTTCTGGCCCGTTGTTAGAACCCATCGCTGGATCTGCGGCTCAAATGAAATAGTAAATTCATACGGCACTGCGGCAAGTTGCTCAAAACCCCGTGCAACTTCCTGAAGATTCTCTACAGAACGAATCGCAAGACTCATCGGACTTTCGATCGCCTTTTCTCCCTCATTTAAAAGAATCTTTGCAATTTCTCCAATGGGAAGATCATTTGGTTTTTGTTCTAGATTTCCCTCATTCATCTGCGAGAGTATACCTTGTGAGATGGAGCTCGTGAAGCTCGCCATCTCACGGGGTATACCACAGCTATTCACAGGTATCAATTCCCAAATGAAAAAAACGCGGTGCTACAGTTGCGGCAGCGAATTGAATTCTCACAGGGAGAGAAGACGATGCCAGAATCAGCAACTGTCTTGCAGTGGCCGAAGGATGCACCAAGCAGCCATCGACCGCGAAGGGTCGAGTCCACGCTTACATCGTATTCGGATGGAATCGCCATAAGCGATCGCCATACGACTACGTATGATACGTTCCGTACCTTGGACTACAGCAAGGAGCTTGAAGAAGATGCCGCATGGGTGGATCGATTCGAAGTTTTGGTAGCGGAATATCGAAATCGGCTTTACAGCCGATAACCTCCAGAGAAACCCAAGCGCCCGGCTTCTCAACCGGGCGCGTTCTACGCCAGCGGCGCGTGCTCGATGTCTTGCTTTTTCTTCGGCACGATGTTGTGTTCGATCAATATCTTTTCAAATGCATCACGCTCAAGGTTTTCGACTTCAACGAGGGCTGCGGCGATCGCATTCAAGACCTTCCTATGCTTCGTCATTACTTCGAGTGCCCGTGTATGCGCGCCGGCAATGATCGCTTTGACTTCGTCATCAATTGCCGAGGCAATTGCCTGTGATTGCTGATTTGCTTCGATGCCCGCACCAAAGAGCGTCCTCCCCATCGCCGGCTCAAGCGCCATCGGGCCAAATTTTTCCGACATGCCGTAGCGCGTCACCATGTCGCGCGCGAGTGCCGTTAAGACCTGTAAGTCGTTCGAAGCTCCCGTCGTGATGTCGCCGTAGACCATTTTTTCCGCGATGTAACCACCAAGCGATACCGCAATATCATCGAGAAATTCAAGACGCGATTGCATGCGGCGATCTTCGAGCGGCAGCTTCAACGTGTACCCTGCCGCGCGGCCGCGCGAGATGATCGAGACTTTGTGTACCGGATCGGCGTACGGCAAGATAGAGGCGATGAGGGCGTGCCCTGCTTCGTGGTACGCCGTGATCTCTTTTTCCTTTTTGTTGAGGACATGCGAGCGGCGCTCCGGGCCGAGCATCACTTTTTCGATCGAGCGGATGAGATCGTACTGCGTGATTTCGGTGCGATCTTCGCGCGCGGCGAGAATTGCCGCTTCGTTCATGAGATTCGCGAGGTCGGCGCCGGAAAATCCCGGTGTGCGCTCCGCGATGACCGCAAGATTCGTATCCGGCCCCAGCGGCTTCGTACGCGAATGTGTTTTCAAAATTTCCTCGCGGTCGCGACGATCGGGAAGATCAATGGTTACACGGCGGTCGAAGCGGCCGGGGCGCAAGAGCGCCGGATCGAGCACATCCGGGCGGTTCGATGCGGCCATCACGATCACTTTTTCATTTGGCTCGAAGCCGTCCATTTCGACGAGAATTTGATTCAGTGTCTGCTCGCGCTCGTCGTTGCCACCGCCAACGCCCGTGCCACGGATGCGCCCTACCGCATCAATTTCATCCATGAAAACGATCGCAGGCGCAGCTTTTTTGGCCGTTTGGAAAAGGTCGCGCACGCGCGATGCGCCAACGCCGACGAACATTTCAACAAACTCTGATCCGGAAATGCTAAAGAAAGGCACGCCAGCTTCTCCCGCGACCGCTCGTGCAAGGAGTGTCTTTCCCGTTCCCGGTGCGCCCATCAAGAGGACACCTTTCGGAATTTTGGCGCCTATGGCGATAAACTTTTTCGGATTTTTCAAAAAGTCCACAATTTCCGTGAGTTCCGCTTTCGCTTCGCGCGCGCCAGCGACGTCTGCAAAGGTAACGCGCTGCACATCATCTTCGGGAGAAACAAGTCGCGCCATCGAGCGGCCAAAAGTAAATGCTTGCATGCCGGCCCCCCGCACCTGCCGCGACAAATACCACATGATGCCAAGGAGGAGGAGGACGGGAATCATAAGTGGCGCGAGCGTGAGAGCCCAGTATTTAAAACCACCCTGGTCTTCGACAGTCACTTTCACGCCGGCGAATTGCTCCGGCGTAAGGCCGTAGTTTGAGAGTGTTTCCGTGAATGACGCTTCGCTTTCTTTGCGTGATTCTTTTTTCGTGCCGTCGGCATAATTCGCCTTGATCGTATCCCCCGCGATGATAAGTTCCGTCACTTCGCCTTTCCCGACATCCGCCGCGATCTGTGAGAGCGGCACTTCCTCTGTCGAGTCGAGCCAATACTGACGCACCGCCGTGTAGCCGCCGGAGAGCACGAGAAATATCGCAAACGCGATCGCGACCTGCGTCCAGATGCCCGGCCCTGGCTGGAGCTGCGAGCTCGGCTTCTTGCCCTTCTTCTTTGCGGGCTTCTCGGGTGTGTCAGTCATCCGGCGCATTATACATATATTGACCTTGAACGGAAGATGAAGTCTCCCGCCCGCGAGTGCTATAGTTTCCGGCATGTCGCTCATACGCAACGACAAAATCGGGTTCGATTACACCATCCTCGAAGAAATCGAGGCGGGTTTGGAATTGCTCGGCACCGAGGTCAAATCCCTCCGTGCCGGCCACGGGTCGCTGAAGGGCGCCCGCGTCGTCGCCCGCGGCGGCGAGGCGTATCTGGTGGGAGCCACCATTCCCGCATGGCAGGTGGCAAACGCCCCTAAAACTTACGACGCCACCCGCACTCGCCGTCTCCTTCTCTCGAAAAAGCAGATCGCGCAGGTTTCGAGCGCCGAAGGCCAGGATGGCTTGACAATAGTACCTATTTCAGTGTATAGTGCCGGCAGGAATTTAAAGCTGTCAATTGGCATCGCGCGCGGCAAGAAAAAAGCCGACAAACGTCAGGGCCTCATGAAGCGCGATGTGAAAAGACAGATCGAGAGAACTTTGAAAACTAAATAGGATTATACCCTTCCACGCATCAGTGAATACACGGTGCGCGGCAAGCAGTCCTTCCCCATGAGATACCAAGCATTTTGCAGAGAACACATTCCGTCAATGACAGAAACTCGGTAGCGAAAGTAGATATTGATATCTCATGGGGGAAGATTGTAGTAAATCCAATCATTCGCAAGTAAAGAATGTATTTCGCATTTCTTTGCAAATTGCGAATTGCAAATTGAAAATTGCAAAGAACGTACTCGTTCTTTGCTTGGGGATGATTGGCTTCGACAGGGAGATCGATGCATATACGTGCATGGCGGAAGTGGGAACCTTCCTTAAAAATCCCAAAACCTAAGTGCAAACAAAACTGCACGGGGGGTCCTCTCACCTATTCAGGTGGCAGACCTCGGCCTCGTCTTCGCTTAAACGCCAGACGACCGCCTACTCTTCGTTTCCGATACGAGGATGTAGACGTCATATAATCGGACACGGTTTCTAGATCACTCCGTCTAGTTACTTAAAGAAAGAGAGTTCGACGGCGGATTATGTTGGGTATTCTTGAGATCCGCTGTCTAAACAAAATCGAATACTCTACGCCACGTAGATTCGTTTATGCATTTCTTTCTGGACGGGAGATTCGATGCTCCCCATCTCCATAGGAATCATTCGCACTAACCCGCCTCGGCGGGTTTTTGCGTTTTCTGGATGAATCGCGAAGAATGCATCGATAAATTTCTTTCGCTTTGCAAGCATTGTTGGAGTATATTTTCCGTTCCTTGGTGTGAACTTCAAATACTGCGAAAGTATAAGCCGCGCTCGCTTCCTTTTATACGTCCTCAGAAAAGGAGTAATGACTTTCAGCAAATCTAGTGCCTGTCGACTGGATAGCTGGTAGGTATATCCAGGAGAATGCTTCGGATTGTAGACCCGTTTTGTAGAAATCCTTCCAGCGCCAACGATGTGTGCGACATATTCAAGAAGTGCTAATTCACAACTACTTATAGTTAGTTCAGCATATCTATGTCGGTACACATTGTGACGCGAAAGTGTAATGGTTCCCTCTCCATCAACGATCCCTGCCAAGTACGCAATTTGCGGCGACGTTAATTTATTTACTTTTCTATATTTTGCTCTCATACGCAACGCTAATTATAGTGAACTATGGTTCACTATTCAATCTGGAGATGGGGATAACAAAAAATCGCCCTGGAGCGTCTTTTATTTGAAGCAATGCTATTCTCCCATTTCTTCGTTCAACACTTCGTGAAGAACATCTTTGGCTTTGAGAAACATTTCAAGATATTCTGCTTGCGCTTCTCGCGGCAACGCTTCGATTTCTTTCCTCCATGATTTCAGAGTATGTGTCGCTTCTCCGAGAAGGATATCGTCTCGATTTATGATTTTTTCCAAAACTCCTCGCATTTCTTCCTTATCTTCGTCATCTGCCGATTTATCGCTTGGTTTCTCGTTTCTCCACTCTTCGATCTGATCATCGAGCTCATCGTGTAAGACTTGCTTCGCTTGTTCGAAGAGCAGTTTATGTTTTTCCTGCTGTGCGGGCGAGAGTTTCTGTATTTCCTGTTTCCAGAATCTATACGTCTGTTCGGATCCGTCGGTCATGTACTCGGTGAACCCAATATCGTCTTTCTCGATGATTTTCCTCAATGCTGCCGTCATTTCGGCTACATTTATTTCACTCCCGCCTTCCATCTTGCCTGATTCGCTCATAGGATTTTTTGATCTATTAATATTTAGAGCTCAATCCCTGCCGTCACGTTCACCGTGCCGTTGCCACCATCGCCGATGTAGACGCCCATGGTGCGGGTGTCTTTTGTCGCCGTGATGACGCGCATGCCTGCTGCGTCGGCGTTTGCGGTCACAGTCCAGCCTTCAGCTTTCAAGCGCGAGTTGTAATATTCGACGACTGATGCGAGTGACGCGCTTGTGTTATACGCGACTGCTGAGCCCTTCGCGCCCGTCGTCGGATTCGTCGCGCCGGAGTAAAGAATGGTTGCGCCCGTGTATGCAGGCGGCGCATCTGATGGCCAGTTATCCGGCATGCTTGCGCCAGAGCCGACGGTTACGCTTCCCTCTTCGGTGTTATACGTCGTCGAGCCGTCCAGATTTTGATCGACATCAACGCCCGGCGCGAAATAGGCAGAGCCCAAGGAGCCGCCGGTGAACATTAAGCCGAGGATAATAAGAACGACGACCGCAAGTCCGATATACAACCACTTCTTGTTCGATGCGGCTGCGGGAGTAATTGGTGTAGTTTCGTCCATATAATTTTGTTTATGTGTAAGTTAACGAATAGTACCGCCAGTGTTGCATTGCTTCCATTCATGCGCAAGGACTAGCCAACTTCTCCCAAAAGCGGGATCGCAAGGCGACGGCGGGCAGTTTCGCCTTTGAACAACATCCGGTGACGTGCTGGCTTTTCGTAGCGCCCAGCCTCAGTTTTTGCATGCAAAAACTGGGGCTGGGTCATGGCGGCGAAACTCGAGCCCAAGAAGACCGCGTGCTTGCCGTACCGCTGTGAGATCGCATCCACGCTCTCAAAGACCTGCCGCGTCACCTCCGTTTCTTGTACTTTGCCGAAAAGGTCGAGTTGTTCGAAGCCGCTGCGCGCGAGCTTCGCAAGTGTAATACCGCTTGCGCGGTACTTCTCCCCCTTCTTGAAGACCTGCGGGAAGAATTTCGCGACCTCACGCAAAATGTCCTGCGGGAAGTTCGTTGGGTGCGGGAGCTTTATCTCAAACCCTTTGTATTTGAAATCTTGCG
>JBBUCP010000144.1:6912-7941 GCA_038057725.1 Patescibacteria group bacterium
AGATATGCGGCGTCGCGAGGCTCCAACGGCGCGCCTTGATGCACGCGTTCTCGACATTTTTTGAGAGCTGGCTGAAGATGAAGGCTTCGTCGCGCGAGGGTGGTGTGAACGTCTTTGTCTTTGAAATGGACTGGTACGACTCCTTTTTCTCGGTCGTGAGTTCGTACGCGATGGTGCCGTTTAATTCTTGCCAGATTTCGACGATCGGTTTCGAGACGGTCGCGCGCACCCACGCCTCGTCTTTCTGCGCGAAATCGAGCGCCGTCTTTACGCCATGCTTTTCCAAGTACGCGGCCGTGTTCGGCCCAATCCCCCACACATTCCCGGCGGGTGTTTTCGCAAGAAATTTCGGCGCGTCGTTTAAGGGGATCGTCGTGAGGCCATCGGGCTTCCGGTATTTTGAGCCGATCTTCGCCAAGACTTTCGTGCAGGAAAGGCCCACGGAAAACGTAATCCCAAGCTCGACAAAGAGTTCCTGCTTTATGGAATGCGCCATGTCGCGATAATTCATCTTGTTCACGCGGCGCATGCCGGTGAGGTCGGCAAAGCATTCGTCGATCGAGTATTCCTCGACCTGCGGCGTGTACCGGCGCACGATCTCGTACATGCGTTCCGAGAAAATGGAGTAGGTTTCGTAATCGGACGGGAGGATGATCGCGTCGGGGCAAGCTTTGAGTGCGTCGCTTAACTTCACGCCTCGCTTCACGCCGCGCGCCTTCGCCTCGTACGTGCACGCGGAGACGATGCCTCGCTCTTTACCGGTGATGACCGGCTTCCCGCGGAGCGCCGGATTCTTCGCGACCTCGACTGCGGCGAAAAACGAATCGCCGTCGATATGAATGATCGCGCGTGGGAAGTTGTATGAACGGCTCCAGCTCATAAAATAGTTGTTAGCCACTAGCGATCAGCCAATAGGTGGGATACACTGAATTCATCGAACCTCGGAGGCCTGAGAAATCTGGCCTCTTGAATTTGTTGTTGATAACTCATTGACAATTTATCTAAACTTGTTAACATGTGTCTTACAAA
>JBBUCP010000145.1:0-2237 GCA_038057725.1 Patescibacteria group bacterium
ATTACAAAACAAAACGGCGAATACCACACCTTCTATTCCGCACGCACCGCTACCAACTGCGCTGCAATCTCACTCTCCCGCGCCTGCCAAGGAGTCAACTTCACGGGGGATAGTCAGTACCAGTTTGCGAGTTGTACGAATGTGACGGCGGGGACACCGACAATCACCGTCAACAACCCCCCAGAAGGCGCGACATACTCCATCGGCTCTACAATTCCTGTCGGCTGGACGGTCGGCTGGACGGCCGTCAACACGCCCGCTAACTCCTATGTACGTGCGGTTCTGCGAAACGATAATGGCGCGTCTCTGGCCAGTTTTGGCGTCTCGAACGACACCACCGTCTCCCTCTACAGGACTCTCCTTGAGCAGCTTCCCAATGGTGCTTACCGCCTCCACTTTGAACTCATCGATAACGCAACACAAAACATCATCACATCAGCGCAACGAACAATTAACATCACGAGTGGTGGCACTGCACAACCCTCCATCACCATCACCGCGCCACCATCGGGGGCGAGTGTCCCGCGGGGTTCGAGTATTTCGTGGCAAAGCAGCAATGCCACTGCAGGAGCATATGTCACCTTCGATCTCATCAATGCGAGTCGATCATGTAGTGACATAGATCATCACGCAAGTTCCGGCACGGCGAACACCCTTTGCATGAGCTCCACCGCAGACACGTACACCCTGAAGGCGTATCTGTTTAACAGCAGCAACGCGCTTATAGGGCAAGATTCACGGCAGATTACTCTCTATTGACAATCCATTGAGACACGAGATTGTTTTCTGTTCGCTACTTTCCGCGCTCCAGGGCGCTCTCCAATCAATCTTGAAATTGCTGGGGCAGTAGCCAGCTATTTGAGAGCCTAAAACCTCGCTCGAATAGCGTCTGCGAGCCTGTGCGAGGCGTGTAAATATGGTATGATGTACCTATGAAAAAGCATTGGAGCGTCGATGAAAAAGCACTTTCTTCTGATCCTCGTGCACATGCGATATGGCGGCTTGAGCAGCGCATTAATTGGGGAATCGGAGACGAGCACATCGATACTAATGAGCTCCGGACATACTGGAATGACATTGACATCGACCCCGCGAAGCGCCGTGCGCTCGAGCTTGCACTTCAGGCATGAGCGGCTCGATCCTCACGCCTGACCAGGCGTTACTGCTCTCTATCCTCTCAAAAGAAAAAACGATTACGTCATCATTCTATCTCTCGGGCGGCACGGCGCTCGCCGAATTCTACCTGCACCACCGTCTCTCTGAAGACCTCGACTTCTTTTCGGAAGAGGAAGTCGATGCTGCGGGGATCTCGGCTCTGATCAAGAAGATGAGTCCGAGTGCAGGCATAATCGAAGTGACATTCGAGCAAAGCTTCAACCGCAATTTATTTTTCGTGCACATGGCGGATTCATTGGTCAAGACCGAATTCACCTACTATCCGTTCCCGCGCATCGAGCCGGGTCTCATGCACGGGGCGCTCGCGGTGGATAGCCTTTTGGATATCGCCGTCAACAAAGTCTTCACGATTTCCCAAAAGCCGCGCTCCCGCGATTTCATCGATCTCTACTGTATTTTGCAAAAGCAAAAAGACTGGACATTCGACGATTTGATATTGAAAGCGCAGGCGAAATTCGACCATCATATCGATCCTCTGCAGATGAGCGCGCAGTGCCTGAAAGCGACCGAGCTGAAGGATTTTCCGACGATGATAATTCCGCTTGGGGAAGAAAGATGGCAAGATTTTTTCATCAAGATTTCGAAAAGGCTCGCACAAAGTCAGCTTACGTGATGTCGTTATTATCCCCATCACCGCCCGCGCGAAGCGCGGGCGGTGATGTATCATTTCCCCATGCGCACAACAGTAGTACGGATGGCAGTACTCACCGCCCTCCTCCTCCCCACACTCACGAGCGCCACCACCTGCCCCAACCTCTATCGCGATCTCGAACGCGGCATGACCGGCAGCGATGTGCAACAACTCCAGCAGTTCCTCGTCGAGACCGGCCATCTGTCGCAGACGGACTTCGCTACCGGCCCCGGCATTTTCGGCGGGCGTACACAAGCAGCCGTCATACGCTTCCAAAAGGAATACGGCATCACCCCTGCCGTTGGCTACGTCGGCTCCAAAACGAGAGCAGCGATACAACGAGTCTGCACAGGAACCACAAGCAACACCCCACCACCCACCTGCACCCTGAACGCAAGCCCCACCTCCATCGCCTACAACAACTCCTCGA
>JBBUCP010000146.1:0-1651 GCA_038057725.1 Patescibacteria group bacterium
TCGAGGAGTTGTTGTAGGCGATGGAGGTGGGGCTTGCGTTCAGGGTGCAGGTGGGGGCGGGAGAAGGTGGTGGATTCGGAAACGACGTACTGAGGCTGCCGCAGGCATTCGCAATCGCAGCACGAGTTTTGCGGCCAACGACACCATAGCCGGTAGATGCTTCGTCTCCCGAACAGATGCTCATTTTCTCGCATTGGAACCTCCGGACGTTGTCTCGTGTCTTTCTGCCGAAGTAGTCGGTGACGTAGTCGTCGGGATTAAGGTCGTAGTAGTCAGAGAGGAAGCGTTGGAGTTCCGTCACTTGCCCACCGGTGTGTGAATCACGAGAGCCGAATTGGAGATTGACGGTGAGGTGAGGGCAGTAGATGGCAGAGGTGGTGCCGGTGTCTTGTGCTGTGGTGAGGAGGGGGAGACAGAGTGCGACGAGTCCGAGGGAGAGGAGGAGTTTTTTCATGAGGATGAGACTAGTGATATGTGTACATAATGACACGCAGCCGGTACTTTGGGGTGGCGAGGAGGGGGATAATGTGTTTTTTCCACTCGAATTATTTGAACATCTGCTTGAGTCTGCGATAGATCTGATCATCATTACGCCGATCAATGAGCGGAACTTTCAAAACATCACGGTCAATAAAATAGATGATGCGGTAGTCACCCGAGCGGAGACGTCGAAGTGGCGCGTATCCCTCAAGAAGTTTTGACTGTGGAGCGGGATTCTCAGCGAGACGCTCGATTCTTGCGATTAGCTGCTGCGCATGTTTCTTAGATACTGCCTCAATAAATTCCTTCGCGGGTGGCCAGATATCAATCTTGAGCATGCAATATTTTATCAAAGAATTTCCGTGTCGCTTTCACGCCGAGCGACTTTTGGGTGTGCATTATCTCCATAGCGCGCATTCCGAGATAGAAATCCTCGATAGCTTCCATATCGGCTGGTGAGATAACGAAGGCAACGCGCCGGCCACGTCGATTAATCGCGACAGGAGAGCGCTGCGCGGCATCAATCAATTTCCCGAAGCTGTTCTTCGCATCGCTGGCGTCGAAGATAACGGTCTGTAATTTGCTCATGCGTCCATCATAGCCCAATTGGCTAATTCGTCAAGATGTATGCCGCACGAGCCCGCAGGCTCGTGCGGTAATCTTCACTGCCCCAGAAGTTTGAGGATGGATTGCAGCGCGACTTGAAGGGTGGAAAGGGTGAGCCACGACGATAAGGGTGCGGAGTCGGGTGGGCGGTTGGTTTTCTTGGGCGAGGGAGAGGGACGGCAGGAGGATCGCGGCCAGGCCGAATGAGAGCAGGAGTTTTTTCATACTGCTGCTGTTACGGATATGTATACATAATGACACGCAGCCGGCGCTACGCGCCGGCTGCGGTGGGGATAGCAATGCTTTTGTTATCACTCCGATTTGAGGATCTGTCGTAAACTCGAGTACTTATTGCCGGGATCCCAGAATAAATACGAATTGAGACCCGCGTCGGTGTTGGCCTTGATTTGCGCCGCGACCATCTCCGGTGTGTATTCAACAGGGTAGTCGAAATCCTGGAGCCACGGACGCATTTTGGATGCCGGGTATACAGGTTTTGAATAGAGAGCGGGCGTCGAGGTGCCTATGCGGGTGTGTGCGAGCGACGCAACTTCCGTCGTCGTCG
>JBBUCP010000147.1:0-4131 GCA_038057725.1 Patescibacteria group bacterium
TCATCAACCGCGTTCTTGTACACAAGCCGCGAAGTGGTAATCACGAACACGTCGCCCATTTTTTTCCCGAGCTTGTCTTTAATCTCGTTAATGATCGCCGGTGGATACACTTGCGAAAAATGTTTGGCATTCACCGCGTTCGGCACCACTTCGATGTGGCCGGTAAAGCCGCGGCGCCGCGCCCACGCGGCAAGAAAATGTGAGAGCGTCTGGATTATGTCGGCCTTGGTGAATGCGCGGGTAAAAAGCGGCCACAAGGGGCGCATCGTCCGCTCAATTTGTTCCGGAGGATCGCCTTCCTGCAAATTAAGAATGTATTTCACTTCCGGACGCAGCATCTTGAAGATAGTCGCGGGTACGCCGCATGAATGCGCCATCATCGCCCAGACAGCATCGTATCGGTATTTATGGTGCAACTGGAGTGCTTTCCATGCCGCGAGAAATTGGAACAAGAATTTATTCAGATGCAGGGGCCACTTTCGCAGGTCGTTCATGCTCGGATTCTTGGTTGTGATACCGATGCGATGGACGAGCACATTCCCTATTCTTTCGACGCGAGGCAGCGTTGAATCGAACCGATTCGTCACCATGTGGAATTCAATGTCCGGCATGCGCTCGGTAATCTCCTTGATGGAAACCTCTGCACCGCCGACGTGTTTCGGAAAATAGGCGAGTGAGAAGATGAGTACTTTTCTCATGTCGTTTTGCGATATTCGTCGATTGTGCTCTTAAGTGCAGTATCAAGCTCTTGCGCGCGTGCATCGTTCATATGCCCAACAATCATCAGCGCTGTTTTGTTGAAAAAAACGTGCGGTCTATCAGGCCGGTGCGGCGGTTCGATAACGACGACATCATCGATATCACCGTTATCATACTTCGAATCCGATGTGACGCTGTAGAAATTGTCCAGGAAGAAACGGATGTCTTCGTTTGCAGAGAGTACGCTGATCGCGGTCCTCAGCGCGCGAGGGCTATGTGTGCGACAGGCGATCTGGATGAGACGCACCGCACCTCGCCCTCGTGCTATCTGCGCACCGGCAACGATTTCTTGCGGCGTATTTTGCGCCGTTGACTCGATCACGGCACAGCGCTCTAGCCACGCTTTTACGTCGCCAGCATCCTTCGACTTGAATTCCGGAATTTCACGCCATCGCTCCCGCGCAAGTTTAAGCGCATATTCTCCCTCGTTCAATCCGTCTTTTTCCGATGCTCCCGTGCCGAAGAGGATCGTGTCGGCGTCAAAGCGAAGCGCCTCGACGAGCCCTTTGGGTACGTTACCGTACACGCCGTGTGCCGGATTGCCCCACACGACACGCTCCCAATCTGGCGTCCCCAAAAAATGTCCATGCACCAATATTGCCGTCTTCATTCACGTGATATTGACACACGGCCTTTTTAAATGCAATATGGGTTCAGAAACAAGGAGAGAAAGCCATGACCGAAGTGCTCATTTTGGATGCCGGAAATGTCGCGATGAAGTTCTTCAAGATGAAGGCTTGCATTCGGCTTGCAGCGTCGAGTCCATACTCGCCGCAGGAAGTGCAAGACATCATCGCCACCAAGCTCGAGAAACAGCTCGAATCCGGCCAGATGTCGGAATCAGCGTTTTGCAACGCGGTCCTGCACGACATCAAGTCGTCGCTTACCGTCCCCGACGTGATGCGGATCTGGGGTAACATCATCACCCCAAACCCGTACATCGACCGGTATGTAGACCAGCTCATCAAGCGTGGCGTACGGATTGCCATTCTATCCAACACCAATGGCATCCATTGGCCGTACATCATGGATGTGCCGGTTTTCGTGAAGCTCGCGCACTATCGTGCGCCGTTTATCCTCTCGCATGAGGTGCGCGCGAGTAAGCCTGACCGCCGCATCTTCGATGTCGCCCTCGAGAGGTGCAAGATCGAAGCGAACCAGGCGCTCTACGTCGACGACATCATGCAGTACGTCGAGGTGGCTCGTTCGCTCGGCATGAAATCCGAGCAATACGACTGTACGAGGAACCACCCGTCACGTTTTGAGGAGATCCTCAAAGCACACAACTTGCTGTGAAAGAAATCGGCCCGCGGCGAACTCGCCACGGGCCTTCCTATTTGAGTGGAACAACTACTTCGGCCACAACTCCGGATACGTCGCAAAGAAGATCAGCCACAGCGAGTTGGCGGTACACATCCGATAGTACGCACCGTGGTCGTCCTTCCCTTCGCGAATGCGACGGAGCAGCTCGCGAATCGGGATATACTCTGCTGTATAGATGGGTTCGCTACGATCGGCTTTTAGCCGCTCGACTTTTGCGAGATCGACTTCGACGAAAAGCAAATCGGTCCACGAGCCGACGAATGTGGGATTCGGATTGTGCCACGGACATCGTGGCTTATCGACGCGCAAAACTGCCGTCGCACCCGTTTCCTCGCCTACTTCTCGTATGGCACCTTTTTCCGCGGACTCGAATTTTCCGCCGAGCAACTTCTCGCGAAAGCCCATCGGCAACTGCCCCATTACGATAGGAGCATGCCCATCGTGTGACGGATTCGTAGGGTCGTCTGCATGCGGTCGCGGCTGCCGAATTACGGCAACATGCGCCTCATCCTTCCAAAACAACCTCTTCTTCCAGCCCCAGGCAACCACATTGGTCGCCGGCGCTTCGTACACGATAGGTCGGTCGAAATTTGCCGATCCGTCGGGGTTTACGACTACCGCTGTCTTGATAGAGCCGTGACGGGACTCGACTTCCCATTCGGTGTTCGGCGGCATAAGTTCGCCGTTCACTTTGAGCTTCCACCCTGGCGTATGCGAGGGGAAGGCACTCAGTCGCTTCGTTGCGGTCATCTCTCAAACCTTTCGTGTTTGGCAACAAAAAAGACCTTCTGAGGTCTAGGAAGATTTAAACACGAAATTCCTTATTCTGCAAGACGCTTTCGCAAAAAATCAGAGTGCGCGAAACGGATCATATTTGCGAACGCGTCGCCGTCCCCGATTGATCGTCGCAGGGTCGTGCGCGAGACGATACGTAATGCATCTTTCTCTTGCGCATCACCACCATAGATCTGATCGGCTTTTGTAAGTGTAAGGGAAAGAAGCGCGCGCTTGATACCTGAAATTCGCGACAAATCCTGATCAGCGAGCGTAATGAGAAGCGGGAGATCGCTTGCACGCTTCAGAAAAACACCCGCGAGCGCGGCATAGCTCGCCATCGAACTCCACGCAAAAATATAGCTATGGCTCTGCAGCAGTTCCCTCGCTTTTTTGAATCCGAGAAAGGGAAGTAAGTACTTATCGCTTTTCCTGCCGCTCCCCACACGATGGATGGTGGCATTCGATACGGGACATGTCGCCAGATGTGCATCTTTCGAAAAAACAGTCGTAACGACATCAAAATGGACGTCGGGCATGGCGGCCATCGTGTCACAGAGCGCATGTTCTGCGAGACCCGCGACAGGATGGA
Organism: Patescibacteria group bacterium; assembly: GCA_038057725.1. Taxonomy (GTDB): domain Bacteria; phylum Patescibacteriota; class Minisyncoccia; order Phycocordibacterales; family UBA2100; genus UBA10103. Next base: position 3,449 of record JBBUCP010000147.1, read on the forward strand.
ATGTCGTTGAGAAAACGAGAATTCTTTTTTCGAGAGCTGCGCCTCGCGGGTTCTTCGCGAGAAATTCCTGGATATATGTCTCGACGCTCCGCTTCGCACGCCACCCGAGAGCCATGGATTTTGAGGCATCGAGCGATGATTCCATCCGATTTCCCTCGCGCGCAGGTACCATGATGACTTCAGTTTCGAATATCCGCGCGATGTCGAGAATCCCATAGGACTTCTCGTTGCCAAGCCCGTATTCATCGCCCTGCCCTTTCTCGCCGATACGAACAAGACCATCAATGATGTCATCAACGTGGGTGAAATTCCTCTCCTGCGTCCCTGGCAAGATGACCGCAAGCGGCGTCCCGCGCAGATACATCTGTTTGAAATTCTCGATGACCGTCCCATAGACACCGGCGCGCTCGCCGGGACCAAAAACGCTGTAGAAGTACGTAATTGCGTACGGCAGCCCTTCTTCATCGCCGATTTTTTTGATGCGCTCAGTATTATCCGCTTTTGTGCGCGCATAGGGTGAGGTGTGGCGCGTCGCGCCCTTGTCTCCGAATTTTGTCGAGGAGCCAGCGTACACGAGTTTTATCTTTCGCTTTATCCAATAGTCGATGACCGCAGAAGTCCCAACGACATTTAAATCGTGTACGACGTCCGGCTCGAGAACACTCTGTTCGACACGCGCATAT
>JBBUCP010000148.1:0-1476 GCA_038057725.1 Patescibacteria group bacterium
GAGCAGGTCTTCGTAACGGATGATTGCCGGATCGTAGGTGACACGGATGACTTCGGCATGGCCGGTGTTGCCTTCCGAGACTCGCTCGTACGAAGGATTCTCCATCTCCCCACCCGCATAGCCGGGCTCGACTTTTGAGACGCCCTTCAGCATCTGGAACACTGCCTCTGTACACCAGAAACAGCCACCACCAAATACTGCGGTTTTGGGCATACCGTTATTTTGGCGCCAAAATACTGGTATCGCCATCAGGGCGACTCAATTTCGAGACTTGGTACATCGCAAAAAGAAGGACGGCCGCGGCGAGGTATTGTGTGTAATGCAAGGCAACGCCGTAGAGGAAATAATCGATCGCGACCGCAGTCATTGGAAATGCGAGTTCAACGATTGCAGCGACGCGCACGGGAGTGGTGCGCAGGCCGCGGTAATAAATCCAAAGCGCGAGCATGCCGGTCGAAAATGCGATAAGCGCGAGGTAGCCGTATTGCGTTGCGGTGACTTGCGTGAGCGACGATGCAGCGCCCATCGCAAAGACGAAGACGAGCGCAATCGGCACCGTAAGAAGAAAACGGACGCCCGTGATGAAGGTATTTGAATGATTGAGGAGCGTGTAGCGCGAAAGCGCAGTCGAGGAGCCCCACGCGATGGCCGCGGCGAATGCAAAGAGTGCCGCAATCAGATGCGCTCCGCCTTCCGCAAAATTAATGACGCCCAGCGGGAAGGTGACGAAATAACCGGCGACGAGCGCTAGTGCCGCCCAAAGGACATATTTTCGCGTGATATGTTCGCGCAAAATAATCGCCGCCATCGCAACGGCAAAAATGGGTTGCAATTTCTGGATGAGAAAGACAACGCTAAACGGGATGAAATTCACTTTGAGGAGTGCGGTCGTGAAAAAGAGCGTGCCGAGGACGCCGCTAAGAAGCGCCACGACGCCAAGAGCGTACCATTCTTTTTTCTCCAACTTTTCCGATTTCCACACCTTGAAAAGGAACGGCGAGAGCAGTACCAACCCGATCAAGTGCTCAAAAAAGACTATCGTAATCGGCGGCAATCCGTAGAGCGACCGGCGCAAAATCCCATCGAGACCCCACAGTATCGCGGCGATAAAAATCAAAAGCGGTCCGTATGACATATTTATTGTTTAGGACGAAGAAGTGGGAATAATTGCGCTTCGTGAGCAGGGCGATTTTCGAGGAACGAGAAGAGGCGCTCGGAGACGCCAAAGCCAAAGGCTGGCGGCATGCCGTATTCCATGGCCTTAATGAAATCTTCGTCAAGACGCTGCGCCTCCGTGTCTCCCGCGTCGCGCATCGCCTGTTGTTCTTCGAACCGCGCGCGCTGGTCTTGTGGATCGTTTAATTCGGAGAAGCCCTTGCCCATTTCCGAGCCCGCGAGGAGGACTTGGAACCTTTCTACCGTATCCGGATTTCCCGGCGTGCGTTTTGCGAGCGGCTCCAAATACACCGGCACACC
>JBBUCP010000149.1:0-6153 GCA_038057725.1 Patescibacteria group bacterium
AAATAGTCTTGAACAAACCGGCGTCGTTGATGAGAAGACTCGCGCGCTCCTCAACGTCTGCCCCGTCGGAGTTACCAACCCCAACGCCGCGCTCATTCTCGAGCTCTATAAGAAGCTCGCGGTACTCCTCGAACAAATCAAAGCACTGAAGGCGGCACAGGGCGTTCTCTAAATCCCTAACTCCCTCAAGCAAAACCGCCCTTCTCGGGCGGTTTTGCGTTTTATAAGGAATGCGCTAGATTATTGGGGCAACTGAACTATGGAGAACGACCATGGTGAAGAAGATGCAGCTCGAAGAAGACGAAGGCCGCCTAAAGGGTGGAATCCGGCAACAGCCCGACGACCGGCGCAGCATTCGGAAACTGGGCCCTTCGCGCGAAGAGCGCGAGTACCGCGACAGCGGCAACGCCAGGGGCCCACAGCGCTCGAAGCGTTGGCAGAATTGAGCCAACCAAGGCTCTGTGCACCACATTCCCCCGGCGGTTTCTCCCGCCGGGTTTTTTATTCCTTGCTAAGGATCTTTTCTTGAACGTATTTTTCGACGTCCGCCGATGTTATCTTTGACCCCGCATTCGAATTGCTTAGATTGTTCACCTCAATCTGGATCGCTTTTACGACATCGTCCATCGCATCCGCGTCGTCGATATGGCTGTCGGTGCGGAAATCCACAAGCTGCTGGGCGCGCAAAAAATGCTGTTGCAACCCCTGCATATAAAAGCGCCCAAGCAATTCAAATCCCGTCATCGCATCAAAACCTTTTGCGCCCTCATGCGACCGCCCCCTTTTTCCAAATTCATCCATACCACGATAGTAGCATAAAAATTGCCCCGCTCTTCGGCGGGGCTGCTGTCTCAGGCGATGAGGAAGCTGTGCCTTTCGGCATGGATCATTGCTTTCCCCGGCTCATGCCCCACGATAGCGTAATCCTGGTTGTGCACCTTGGTCTGCCGGGACGTGATAGCTTTGACTTCCGCGACTGCCTCTCTGATCGAAAGATTCCACGCGTACTCTTTTGTGTTTTCCGATTTACGCATGACCACACACGTACCGTGCGTATCCCTGCGGACCACCATAAATTCCAGCTGTCTGGTCATCGTGATACCTCGCTCTCACCACCTCCATTGTGCCTGAAAAAATCATTGCAATCCAGCATTTCTGCGCTAGAATACGGCTCAATCACTAGCAAATAGTGATGTATTCTGCGGCCGGTTGAATGGTTGTGGAGTAGTATTCCGCGGTGGCGCAACGGTAGCGCAGCTCGCTGTTAACGAGTTGGTTGTAGGTTCGAATCCTACCCGCGGAGCTTGTGGCAAAATTGGCAAATATCATAGACATCGGGCACATCTTGGATGCGTGGCTTCCTGGCAAGATTTTGTATGACCGCATACCCGGCCTTTCTGTCGGAATCGTACACAAAGGAAAATTGGTATACGCACAAGGATTTGGATATGCCGACGTGGCCGCGAAGACACCGATGACGCCAGAGACTAATGTACGCATTGCATCAATTTCAAAAACATTTACCGCAATCGCGATACTGCAGTTGGCCGACGCAGGCAAACTGAAGCTGAACGACAAAGTCCAGAAACACCTCGATTGGGTGCGGGGCGACGTGGCGAAATTAACAATCCGCCAAATCCTGTTGCATACCGGCGGCATACTGCGCGACGGTGACACCGAACATTGGTCTGACGATGAATTCCCCGACGACCAAGGACTCAGAGAATCTTTTTTGAGGACCAACCCGTTGCGCGCGTATCGCGGCACGTTCAAATATTCGAACTTCGGCTTCGCACTTTTGGGACAAATCATCGCGCACGTATCTGGCATGCCGTACGAAACGTATGTCTCGAAACATATCCTGACGAAGCTCGGTATGGAGAAAACACGGCCGGATTTTGCACACGGTGCGAGCGAGCATCTTGCACGGGGCTATAGCCGTGACATTCCGAAAGAAGAACGCACTATTTTTACCCCTGTTCCCGTCCGCGCGTATGCGCCCGCAGCGGGTTTTATATCGAGTGTCAATGATCTCGCAAAATATGTCGCGGCGCTCGCAAAAGGCACAGTGCTCCTTTCAACCAAATCCAAAAAAGAAGCACTCCGCCCCATCAAGAAAACCGGGCCTTCGCACGGCAAATACGGGCTTGGGTTTGAGATAGACGACATACAAGGCCATACAGTGTTTGGTCACGGCGGCAGCTTTTTAGGATTCCGCACCAAAATCCGCGTCGACGCTGCAAACGATATTGCCGTGATCACGCTTACCAATGCAACAAATACGGCCGCTTCAGACATCAACAAAGCGATAGTTGAATTACTCTATGGGCTTCCCGCAATAAAACCAAAGCGGTCGAAAAAAACCGCGCGATTCGCTACGGCCTATGGTGGTTGGTACCGCAGCCTCTGGAGTGATCTCTGTGTCGTGCCTGCAGACACCTGCCTCTTTGCCTTTGCCCCGCGGCTCACGTTGAAACCAACCGACATTACAGTGCTGACACCGCATGACGATGATACGTTTGAAATACATACCACGGACGGCTTTAGTAACGCCGGTGAACTCACGATCTTTAAGGAAAACGGGCTGAAATGGGGCACCATGCCCTACAAAAGGCTCGCATGATAACCACCCTTACCCGCGGAGTTTAGGAGCAACGAGGTTAAGGACAAGTTGAACAATCCGATCTTTATGGCTCGGATCGCTTTCGGCTACGAGAATCGTAAGCGCGGTCAGCGCCGACGGCGTCAACTTTTGCACATCCAAAATGCCTGCATGACGCAGGAACCACACGAACGCATACGCACCGCTGCGCTTGTTGCCATCGGAAAACGGATGATTTTTCACCATGAAATACAAGAGGTGCGCCGCTTTTTCTTCCGCACTTGGATATACTTCATTACCACCGAACGATTGCATCACATTGCCGACGATACCAGCGACCGCACCGTGGTGACGCTCCGCGCCGAAAAGTTCGCTCGCTTCACCGCGCTCACGGAGAGCTTGTTTGAATTGCGCAAGATTTCCAGCAACCGTATCTGCCGTGAGTTGCACTTTCTTCTTCGTCAACTTCCCTTTCGGCGACTCGCCTTTATCATACGCATCGAGCGAGAGCCACGTATCGGCAAAGAGCGATACGAGTTCCATGGCGTCTCCCGCACCCATTGCCGAAGTTTCCGGCAACAGCTTTTGCACCTCTTTCACCGACGCTGCGAATTGCGCGTAATTCAGGGCGATGCGCTGCTTGTTGATCGCATAGCCGTTAACGATATACGAGCGAAGGGTCTTGGTTGCCCATTGACGGAACAAAGTAGCACGCCGACTATTTACTCGATAGCCGACTGACAAAATCATGTCGAGGTTATAATGCATCGTGTCACGCCCAACCTCTCGATTGCTCTCCTTTTGAACTATCCGGAATTTCCGGATAGTTGCCTTAGTCAGTTCGCGGGATTTCAGAATATTCAGAATGTGCTCGTTGACCGTCCGAACATCAACATTAAAAGCTGTCGCAATCTGTGCCTGCGTTGCCCACACGGTATCGCGCTTAAAATCGCCCCGCAGCTCAATGGCTCCGGATTTCGCCTGGTAGATAACGACCGATCCCTTCTTTTTCTTCACTTATTCAGAATAACATAAACATATAAACCGTGTATTATTCTTTATATAAATATGAACATAAAAAGACTAATATTCTCCATTGCCGCAATAGCGGTTGGTGCTTTTTTCGTGGTATATGGCGGATATGATGACAGCCCCGGAGGGCAGCTACTCGGACTCGTTGTAGCGATTGCCGGTGTTGTAGGCGTAATCAAGAGCAGAAAGATAAATTCGTAGTACATAGAAAACGGCGGGGACTTATGTCCGCCGCCGCTGAACTCGCCTGGTCTGGCTGAAGCTTGTACTACATCCCCCTAGCGGAGCCGGCGACGGACTTCGCGATCGTTTCGACCTCGCCCTCGCTCGGAAGCTTGTGTTTGCTCCGGAGTTTGTACAACGGCTCAGATTCACCGTTCGCATACCTCACGTAGCCGTGCTCGACCCCGGTGCAATTTCTCCCCTTGAGGTAGCTCCGGAGATTTTCACGTTCACCAGCCATTGGGAACTCCTTGCTTTGCTTTTTCACCTTCGTCGCCACCACAGGCACCTGCTGAGATAACGACGAGATGGTATTACAGCACATCTTGTTTGGAGAATCAACTCGACACAGAAAAATCTGCTAAAATACACGCATGACCAGCGTCGCCACCGGCACGGTACACAAAATCCCCGACGATTTGCGGAAGGCTATCGCCTCGACACCAAAGGTACTTGCCTTGTGGCAGGACATCACGCCGCTCGCGCGCAATGAGTGGATTTGCTGGGTTACCTCCGGAAAAAAGCTTCAGACGCGCGGCATCCGCATCGAAAAAGCGCTTTCAAAAATGAAAGGCGGCATGCGTCGGCCGTGTTGTTGGGCGGGTTGTATGCATCGTTGAGAGAAGAATTAAGTCCCTATTTTCCAATTCTATGACTGAACGTAATTGCATTATCATCCACGGCTGCCCTTCAAGTCCGGAAGGAGAAATCGATATAAACACCAGATCATATGACAAGCATTGGATTCCATGGGTACGTGAAGCACTTATAGCCGCGGGTGTTCCGACAACGACACCGCGCATGCCAGACCCGTGGGCTCCGGAGTATGAAAAATTCAAACAGGCGTTTGAGAAAAATCCCGTCTCTGAGCACACGATCTTAGTCGGACACAGCTGCGGGTGCGCGTTCTTGGTGCGTTGGCTCGGAGAATCGAAACAGAAAATCGATACTCTTATTCTTGTTGCCCCGTGGAAAGTGCCCAAGGCGGGCTGGACGAAGATGCTTGAGAACAAGATCGAAGCGCGGAAGCAGAAACGGACACGTAGCAGCTGAGTTCAATAACGGAAATATCGGACCAAAATCTGATTTTGACAAACGACATTTGATATGGCATTGTGGTCGAAGAAATAACCAGTGGAGGCGCGTTGTGGATCGAAGTTTGCATGTCCCCTCACTTGGAGGGTTGGCCCGCCTAGCAGATCGCTTGATGCTGCTCATCATGCAGTGGCGACGCATTACCCCGCAGGGTGAAAGCCCGCAGCTTACGCACTTTTGGAACAACATGCTCCTGCCACGCTCGGCTGTAGCACCTCTAGACCGGCACATGATGGTTCATTGCAAAGGCGATCCTGAAGCGATCCCCCGTCGCAGCAAGCTGGATGTTCGATTTCACCTGGGCGGATGGCCGACCTATGTGGTGCTCGAACCCGAGTTGCCGACCGACGAATGGTACGTCGGATGGATCGGTAACACGATTGGCGTTTCGCGGATTCCGATTTCGCGGCGTGTACGGATGCTTATCGGTCCAAATGATGTCGACTTTTTCGGCGTTAAGGCAGGAGACCGTTCGCAAATAAAACTCCGCCAATTAGGCGGCGGAAGGTTTGGCGTGCGAGGACCGTTTTCCAAAGATCCGTTCCACTGATGTTCGAGCCCCGCGATTTGTTCGTGGGGCTCGTCTTTTTTTTCTTGTACACTGTTGTATACTCACCATTATGGATAGCATGCCAAAAAGACTCCGAGGAATTGAAAATCCGCTACCTCCTAAACAAAAGCCAGGAGAATATGTCCCCCGCACTTCGTATGACGATCGGGCTTTGCCTACGCTTCAAGCTCGCACGGAAAAGATGCGGCTTGAGCGACTCATTATTACGTTGGTGAAAGAGCTTAGCGAAAGTGGAGAAAGCTTCCCCTTCCCTGGCATGGAACCAAGCGAACGTGCAAAACTGGAAGCAGTGGACGAAGAATTTCCCGGATACACGACTCCCCTAAAAGAATTTATCCCGAGATGCGAGATGCAAGGGATCAGAGTGGTATTTTCACAAAACGAGAAAAACATTTTTATAGTACCGGCGGGGAGCGACGATACGATAGTTGGTGACTATGCGGTTAGTGACGGCACCAGAACTGGCTATCCCGCGAATCGAGATGACAGATTTGTTAATCCCAGGCACTTGCAAGTCAATGAAATGATGGATCATCGGCTCAAAAGGCTGATCCGACTCGACAAGAATGGGACAAGACAGTGAGATAAGATGTACTGATTTGTGAAAAGAAAATCAAAATATTTGCCAGGC
>JBBUCP010000150.1:0-1838 GCA_038057725.1 Patescibacteria group bacterium
TTTAGGGCAGCCTCCCAAACTGAATCTGCTTCATTTTTAGCACAGGAAACGCTGGTATACAATTGGGTCGTGGAGCATATCAAATTCAAAATCAAACGAACGAAGACGCGGCTGCGCGAGACGGAGCGTGGGGAACTCATGCGCTATTTTCTCGACCGCATCAATCCGGGGCGAATCCGCGACGGCCTCCCGCGCCTCTCGATGCCACGGATGGGGAAGATCTTGGAACAAATCCCAACCAAAGACCTCTACTACTTGAAACGCGTGTGCGATGACGCGGGAAATTTCAGCAAAAAGTTTTGGTGGGAATTGGATCCGAAGAAGCACGAGACACCTGTGGAAAAATAGCGATTGCCCGCTTGCACCTTCTCTGGTAATGTGTCCCGTTAGAGGAGCGCACGGGTGCGCTTCTCGCATTGGAGGAAAAACGGATGCAGGATACGAGCGCCAAGCCAACGCATCGCCACAGCCCACTCACGTCGAGGGATTTGACGTACATCGACAAAGTCAAAAGGATGTGCGAGCGGCACGGGTTCGTGAACACCCATCTCACGCAGACTCCAGCGGCATCGGCTGCGCCCAAGGAGAAGTAGCATTTTTGGCGGAAATCGCCCAATCCAATTACCGACGCCGCATGAACCTGCGGCGTCTTCCTTTTTTGCCCCGAACACATACAATGCAATCTCCATGTCCTTCTTTTCTCCCAAACTCGGCATCGACCTCGGCACGACGACCGTCCTCGTGTTTGTCCCCAAGCGTGGAATTGTCTTGAACGAGCCGTCGGTCGTCGCCATATCCCAGGAAGACAACAAGATCCTCGCGATCGGGAACGACGCGAAAGAGATGATCGGCCGCACACCGGACGCAATCAAGGCATACCGCCCAATGAAAGATGGAGTGATTGCCGATTACCGCGTGACCGAAGCGATGCTGCGATACTACATTCGGAAGGCCTTAGGCAAATGGAATCTCTTCCGTCCCGAAGTCATGGTGAGCGTGCCCGCGGGGGTGACTTCGACGGAGCGGCGCGCGGTCGTGGAAGCCGCGACAAAGGCCGGCGCGCGCCGCGCGTACGTGGTGAAAGAGCCGATCCTCGCCGCGATCGGCGCCGGCATCCCGATTCACGAGGCGCGCGGGCACATGATCGTCGACATCGGCGGTGGCACGACCGATGTCGCCGTGATTTCGCTCGGCGGCATCGTCGCCTCCACGTCGGTAAAATGCGCAGGAAACGCGCTCGATCACGCGATCACCGATTACATCAAGAAAAATTTGAATCTCGCGATCGGTGACAAGATGGCGGAGCGCATAAAAATAGAAATTGGTTCAGCGGTTCCCATCGAGGATGAACTCAAGATGCAGATAAAAGGGCGTGATTATATGACGGGTCTGCCGCGTACGATCGAGCTCGGAAGTAACGAAGCGGTGCGTGCGATGTCGAAAGAACTCCGCTCGATGGTGGGCGCGATCAAAGACGTGTTGCAGGAGACGCCGCCGGAACTTGCCTCCGACATCATCGACAACGGCATCACGATGACGGGCGGCTCGTCGCAGCTGCGCAACTTGCCGGAACTCATTTACCGCCGCACCGGCGTAAAGGCGCAGATGGCCAAAGACGCGCCGTTTTGCGTGGCGAAAGGCACCGGCGAGGCGCTCAAGCATTTGGACATGTACAAGAAGGCAATTACTTCAAAACGCTAACGATTCGAGAAAAATGTCTCGTTTGCTATGCCATGGTATAGCAGACAAGACAGGGCGATTTCAAAGCATCGGTTTCGTGTTATCCGACGCGTGTTTATGCTTCAATCGCTCCACGTCATCGAGTAATTTTCGCAGGT
>JBBUCP010000151.1:0-2514 GCA_038057725.1 Patescibacteria group bacterium
CACCTCTGCGACGACGAGAACAAGCGCGATTTTTGTGATCGAAGCGAGCGGCAGTTGCGCCGTCGGGTTTTTCGCGAAAAGTTCTTTGTCCTCTTTCGCGTCGTATACGTACGCCGCACGCGCCTGCAGCTCCAGTGATTTGAAGAGATCAACATCGTCTACCGCAGCAACCGCAGCTGCCTGTGTTTCCGGCACGCGTGCAGTGATGACCGGGAGGTACGCGAGGATAAGGCCGAGGCCGCCGAGAATGCTCACCGAAAGAAAAATAACACCCAGGATCATTCCCTTCAACGAGGGTTTTCGGGCAGCCGTTGCCTCAAAATCAGGTATTTCCGCCTCGGTATTGGAGATCGGCGGCACGGGATTAATGGGCACCGCGTGTTCCTCAAAGGTCGTTACCTGGGGCTGTGGTTGGTTTTCCGGAGGCATGGTTTTCGAGCGTGATTTGACTGTCCTTAAAAGACGCCAATTCGGCGGAAATTATAGCATAATCGGGGAGCTTTTCCCTCTCGGTGACGCCGAGGTGCGCGAGGAGGTCGGTCGTCGCGCGGTAGATATATTCGCGGCCATCGAGTGGGTTTCCACTGCGTTCGATAAGGCCACGCAAAAGAAGGTTGCGGATGCTCGACGACGAATTGACGCCGCGGATGTAATCGATGCTTGCGCGCGTCGACGGGCCTTCGTAGAGGAGGACGGCGAGGACTTCGAGGCCCGCATCGCCGATGTCCCTCTCGTATTCTTCGGCGGCCTTTTTCATCACGATGTCTTTGGCCGTGGCAGTCACAGCAAGAACTGCCTCGGTGTCAGATCGGATAAGAGAAAGGCCGCTGCCTTCGAGCGCCTGCGCGAGCGAATCAAGTGCGATTTTCAAATCACTCTCGCTGCAGCCGAGCGCCTTTGTAAGATTTTTATACGAAAGTGCGCCGCCTTCAGCGAAGAGGAGCGCTTGAGCCTGTTGTGCCAAAGTGTTCATATCAGCCATATTTGGGAGCGCCTTCGGCTACTTCCGATTCAATCAGTATATCGCTAAAAAGTTTATCCTGCGTCACAGATACAGAGCCTCCGCGGACGAGCTCCAGGATTGCCAGGAATTGCACGATCATATCGCCGCGCGATGCGCCTTTCGAAAAGTCACTCCACCGCGTCCTAACCGCGCGATTGAGGCGCTCTTTGAGCGAAATGATGACATCCTCGAGCTTCAAGATCGGTGCGACGGTCGCTTCCGCGAGCCGCTCCGGCTTCGGCAAGGTATTCAGCAATTTGCGCGCTGCCGCGAGTATAGTCGTGATGGAAGATTCAGCGGGCACGAATTTCGGCTTTTCGATGCCGGTGATTTTCGCGATGTCCGGTGCCCGCCGCGCAAAAGCGAGCGGACTCCTCCCCCATTCCCTTTTCAAAAGCTTCGCCGCCTCGCGGACTTTTGCAAGATGCTTCAGCCGCCGCTCCAATTCCTCGATCGATTGCTCTTCCTCGTCAGTTACTGGAACCGGCAAGAGCGAGCGAGATTTAATGAGAAGCAAGGTTGAGGCGACCAGCACGAACTGCGATGTCTCCGAAAGCGGCAACTCCGGCAGCTTTTCCACATACGCCAGATATCCATCGCACACCTCCGAAAGCGACACGAGCGAAACCGCCAGCTTCCGCGCCTCAATCAAATCCAAAAGGGTTTCGAGAGGACCTTGGTAATGCTCGTTTTCAATCGTGAAGCGCTCCATACATCCATTGTACTATGTGTTGTGAGGCGAAATAAGATCTGACCGTATACCACTCTAATCTCGGCCGAGATTAGAGTGGTATAGGCATTTATTCGTCTGAGAGACGCATGTCAATCCGATGCATATCGCGCGGAAACATTGCCGCTTCGCGGATATTTTTGAGACCGAGGATCTGCATCGTCATGCGCTCTGCACCAAGGGCAAAGCCGCCTTCAGGCGGGACGCCGTAGCGGAATGCTTCGAGGAACATTTCGATTTTCTTCGGATCCATCTGCCACTCGTCCACATGCTTCATAAGCTGCTGGTAGTCGTTGATGCGGCGACCACCGGAGAGCCATTCCACGCCGCGGCACAAGAGATCCATCCCTTCGTTGAATTCGGGATTTTCAGGATTCGGATACACATAAAAAGGCTTTGCGCGCGTTGGGTATCCGTACACATACACGAAATCAGAACCCGTCTCCTCCTTGATAATTTCACAGAGTTCGCGTTCGTCTTCGGGATTTAAATCTTTATCTCCTACGACTTTGCGCCCGCTTTTTGTTTGGATTTTCTCTTGCGCTTCGGTCAAGGAGAGCGTCGGCGTCTTGTCGATCATTGTTGGAAGCGAGGCTTCCAAAAGTTCGAGTTCGGCAGCGCATTTTGATGCGACGTGCTCCAAAATATATTTAACCGTCTTTTCTGACATGTCGCGTACATCCTCCCACGAATCAATGAACGACATTTCTGCGTCGAGCGAGACGACTTCGGTAAGGTGACGGGTCGTGGAGGAAGGCTCTGCACGGAAGATTTTGTTGAC
>JBBUCP010000152.1:0-607 GCA_038057725.1 Patescibacteria group bacterium
ATGCGCGATATAGGGGATGCGCCGCACGCGCGATGCGATTCGCACGATATCCGGCCAGTATGCCTGCGCGAGGTGGAGGTGGATAATACTTTGTCGTCCCAGTCGCAATAGGTGGAAAAGTAATGTCGGTGTAATCGGCGTGTGCGCGAATTCGAAACCCGCAAGCTTTGTTATCGTAACAGTCCCCTCTTGAATTGTGTGCGGTCCTCCACCGGTAATAACCCGCACGCGCCATCCGCGTTCGCCAAGTATGTTCGCAGCCCCCCTCACAACCCGCTCAATCCCGCCGAAATGCGGTGGGTAATAGCCGCATAGGTGTACGATTTGCGGCATGAGTATGCGACGCACGAGTCTGTCCATTCCCTCCGCACGATCTTCCCAGTTGAAATGCGCGCAGGTTTTTTCGCGCGCCCGTTGTCCCATGTTCATTCGAAGTTCGTAATCGTGGAGGAGAATTTCAACTTTTTCGGCGAGCGCGTCCGCGTCATTCGGCTCAATAAGGAAGCCCGTCTTTCCATCTTCAACCATTCGCGCAATGTCGCCGACACGCGTCGAGATCACGGGAAGCCCGCTTGCAAGCGCTTCTAAAACAGTGATCGGGTAGCTG
>JBBUCP010000152.1:617-2390 GCA_038057725.1 Patescibacteria group bacterium
TCATTCGATGTCGGGAGGACAAAGAGTGCCGCTTGGCGGTAGACGTCCGCTAATTTCGTACCCAGAAGCTTGCCGCGAAAGTGCACATACTCCTCCAGCTGCAGAGCGCGCACACGTGCTGCATAGGTCGCTTTCATATCGCCCTCGCCAACAATATCGAGCGATGCGCGAATGCCACGCACGTGCAGTTTTTGGAGTGCCACAAAGACGGTCGCAAGACCTTTGTGCGCATATGCGCGGCTTAATTGCGCGCTGACAAAAAGAAGGCGCAATTCGCGCGCACGTACTGGTGCGGGATAAAACAGGTCGCTGACTGCGGGAGAGAGTGTCGAGCTTTTGTGCAAGTATTTTCTGAGAAATCCCATTCTCACGGCATCGGACGCAGAAACAATATGCGCAGCCTTACGAAGCATGAACCGTACGACGAATAATTCGTAGAGAGCAACGATCGTGTCCGTCCACCAGATCCCTTTTTTCATACTCCCGGAGTGGTACGTGACCAGAAGAGGCACCCGCGCTGCCTGTGCTGCGATATCACCAATTCCAGGGACCGGCGTATGCACGTTCACGACATCCGGTTTCTCCTCTTTGAGGATGCGGCGGATGTCACCAAACCAGCGGAACGAAAACGGCGTATTCGAAATCTTGAATTGGTACGGCAGACGATAGACGGTCATGCCGGACTCTTCCGACCTCGAAAACGTCTCATCGCTCGTTATGACGACAACCCGCCACTCCAGCCGTTGGAGCGCGATCCCTATTTCAAACGCATACCGCTCCAGCCCGCCGCTGTGTGGTGGGAAATAGGGCGCAACGATGGCGATCGTTCGGCGACCCTTCACGTTAAGTGCGGACTGCATCGTTAGCAACGTACTGCACCCCCTCCCGATGTGCAATGTACCGGAGCACGTTTTCGAGTCGTGTCCAATCACGCTCTGCTTCGATTTCCCAGGAATGGCCCCACAGGTGGAACACGCCACCGTTTTCAAGCATGCAGTCAAAGAGTGCCTTCGCTTGTTTATCCCACTTTCGATAGAGACGCAGGAAAGCATGTGGGCGGAAACGGACGAAGGTAAGGAGCGCCCATACGTCGGACCAATGGTCATAGGCGTGGATCGTCGTCGGGAGCGCAAAGGGGTCATCCCCAGTCCTCTGCGCGAACCGCTTCACGGTGCGCGCGCGCGTATACCCAGCTCTCTTTGCAACGATTTGGTGCTCGTGCGTGTAGCCGCCCTTGGGGTAACAGAAGCTCGTTACCGCCCTCCCAATCCACGCTTCGATGATTTCTTTTGATGCGATGATTTCTCGCTCCGCCGTGTCCGCGTCGACCGATGGCAGGTACGGATGCGTCACCGTGTGGGCTCCTATTTCAAAACCGGAAAGCTCCCGCACCTGCTGCGGCGAAAGCCGCTCTTCCGGCTTCAGTTCCCTATTTTCAGGCGATATATAGAATGTGCCGCTGATACCGTATTTCCGGAGCAAGGCCGCGAGGCGCAGGTCAAGCACATGCCCGTCATCCCAGCTCGTCGTGACGACGCGACGCGTTTGTTCAAACTCGTTGTAAACCTCCAGCATGGCGTGATTGTTTTTCGCAAGGTCGAACCACTCTTTTGCCATCTTCTCTGAATAACGCGACATCCGGAGATAAAGGTCGTGATCTTTGAAGAGCGCCCGGAGGCTCGCTCTGATTCTCTCCGGCTGCGGTGCGATAAGAGAGAGGCCCTCGCGATCAATGGCATATTCACGGTACGCGGGCTCATCGGTCGATATGAT
>JBBUCP010000153.1:0-5487 GCA_038057725.1 Patescibacteria group bacterium
TGCACGTTCGAAAATGTCAAAAGATGAGTATGTTGCCGCAGAAGCGCGTATCCACGCGACAAGTGCCGAAGGCAAACGCCTCCTCGGCGTCGCCCGCCTGCCCGCCCACGCGAAACACGACGCGAAGCCGGAAGACGCCGTGAACCTCGATTTCCTCGGCGTCCTGATTTTCAAAGACCCGATCCGGAAAGACGCCGCCGACGCCGTAAAAAAGATTGAAGCGCTGGGCGCACGCACCGTCATGGTGACGGGCGATTTGAAAGGCACGGCGATTGCCGTCGCGCGCGAACTCGGATGGGAGATCGGCGAGGGCCAGGTACTGACCGGCGCGGAGCTGCGTCAGCTTTCCGATAACGAACTCGTGATGAATTTACGCCACATCCGCATCTTCAGCCGCGTCACGCCCGAGGACAAACTACGCATCGCACAGCTGTATCGCGCACAGGGCGAAGTTGTCGCGATGACAGGCGACGGCGTGAACGACGCGCCGTCCTTGAAGGCGGTCGACATCGGCATTGCGCTCGGCAGCGGCTCGGATGTCGCGAAAGGTGTTGCCGATCTTGTCCTTCTCGACGACAGCTTCACCACGATCGTCCGCGCGATCGAAGAAGGTCGCCGCATTTTGGAAAACATCCGCAAGGTTTTTGTCTACCTCGTCTCCACCTGCCTCGACGAAGTGTTCCTTGTCGGCGGGGCGCTACTCTTTGGCCTCCCGCTTCCCCTCTCCGCACTCCAGATCATCTGGGTCAATTTCTTCACCGACAGCCTCCCGGCGCTCTCGTACGCGTTTGACGACCACCCCATTAGAGAGTCACGGACCTCTAACGGGGCAGGTTACTCGGAAAACCGCCGCGAGAAAAAAGGGTCCGCCGCGATCTTCAATACCGAAGTCAAAGTCCTCACCTTCGGGATCGGCACGCTCTCGTCGCTCCTCCTCTTTGGCCTCTACTCATATCTCCTCAAGCGCGGCGTTGACGTCGAGCATGCGCGCTCGACGCTCTTCCTCTGTTTCTCGCTCTATGTCCTCGTCGTCGCGTTCTCGCTCCGTCACCTCCGCGCGCCACTCTGGAGCTACAACCCGTTTGCAAACAAATACCTCACCGCGAGCGTCGCCTTTGGTACGCTCTGCACGATTGCGACCGTCACCGTGCCCTTTTTCGAAAACATCTTTGGCCTCGTCACCCCGCCGCTTAACCTGTGGTGGATCGTCGCGCTGTGGCTCGTCTTCAACATCGTGATGGTGGAAGGCGCAAAATGGGCGGTCGCACGAATTTCCCGCGCGAAATGATGAAAGTGTGCATAACTCACAAAAAAGCTTGCATCTGCTGAAATATTTTGTATCGTTGTCGAAGTAGCTGCCACGGACGAGGTGAGAAAAATGATCAACGGGGTTCCACTTCATCGCAACCTGAAACTTACGTCACTGATGTTTGACCTCCTCAAGTGGAAGAAGAAAATGACGGTGAGGGAAATCACTGAACGCACCAACAAGATCGAGTTCATGGGCATCGAAGTGACCGAGGCGAATATCAGAACGGTGTTGAAACACTTCGGTAGCAAGCACAAATTCGTACGCGCCATGCGTAAGCAGCAAAAAAACTGGAACGGATCGGCGCATGCCTGAAGGCCGTGCAACCCCACGTTAAGAGCGTCGCCAAAGTGCGACGCTCGTTTCTTTTCGAGACCTTGAACCAAGACTGATTTTAAGCGATACTCTCCTGCACGCACCTTTAGCTCAGTGGTAGAGCGTTCCGTTCACATCGGAAAGGCCGTTGGTCCGATCCCAACAAGGTGCACTGCGTACTGAAAACCTGCCCTGCGGCAGGTTTTCTGACGCCGTGCAAGGCGGAGCGATGTCGCGCGAGCACGCGCGACCGCGAGCCAGGGTCGGAGAATTTTTTGTGCGGCGGCACAAAAAATATCTCTGACCACAAGGATTTCTGACGAAAAAAAAATTCCTGACCACAGAAACATGCTATATAGGTTTTCAACGGACCGTCGTATACCGGTAGTACGCTACCTTCGGGAGGTAGTTGAATGCGTTCGATTCGCATCGGCCTGACTAGCCAAGCAAAAATCCGCCTCGAGGCGGTTTTTTGCTATAGCACGTCGGATGTATTAGAGTTGCAGTAGGACTGCACGAATGAGAACTGTCATGGACGCGAAAGAAGCTCTTGAGATCATCCAAATCAAAGATGCTGAAATCAAGGCCAAGGAAGAGGATGTAAACCAGCTCAAATCGCAACGCTCCGGTTACTGGACAATCCTCCAAAAAGCAATAGAGGCCGGCGACACGACCGGTGATCCAATTCGCGATCTCGTGGTTCGCACCAACAGCGACTTCGACGCGGAACTGGAGGCGCGATATCGAAAGCTAGAGACGCGATTGCAAGGAAAGACCGGAGAATTGGTGCTCTTTACCTACTCGGTCGAAAAGTGCACTAAGCACGTTTTTATCCCGACACGGCACAGTCAAAACGAATACGATGATTTCTGGTATGCGGCATGCGGGGTTCTTTCCAACGATAAACTTCGATTGCGCCGTAGGATTTCCCTCCCAGTCGAGGAGCTTATTGTCGCGGGCTTCAACTGGTTCCATGAGATGAAGTTTGAAATCGAAAAAGGTGACCCGTTCGACAACTTTGACCTTTCGTCGCCCAAACTCGATGGGTATGCCGAGGTAACCACAAGCTCAAACAGCCAGCTCATGTTTCTCGCTGGGGACGATGCTGTGAAGTTATGGTTCGCCGAACGACGACAGCCTGGTCAATTCCGAAAATGCTGCGACCTATTGAGCAAACTAGTTCTCGAACCGACCGAAGAGTAATCTCCGCGAAGGCGCCGCCAATTTGGACGGCGCCTTCTTCTTTTCCTTAACCACTCAAGTAACGAGACGGCAGCTTTCGTTTTGAAAACCTCAAACGACAGCGGGAATGTGTTTGACGCCGTCTCCGCAGGCCCGACGGGGCCGAGGTCGAGCGCTGCGCCAGCAGGCGCAGATAGCGACGGCGGAGAACACTTCCCGCTGGCGTCGGTTTTAAAACGATTGCTGGTGCAAGCGGATTACTTGGTCACACATAAATCGCTACTGCGATTTTGCGCGACCCCGCCTCGTCCCCCAAGAGGACTGCGGCCTTGAAATAGCGCCCCGCGCTATTTCAACCCCACAATCTTATACTTCTGCGCGCCCTTTGGTGTCTGGAATGCAAACGCTTCCCCTTTCTTTTTTCCCATGAGTGCCGAGCCGAGTGGCGAGAGGTGTGAAATTTTGTGTTCCTGCATGTTGGCTTCGGTGCTGCCGACGACCTCATAGGTAAGCTCCCCTTTTTCGCCAACTTTCTGGATGGTGACGAACGAGCCTAGGCTGACGGAATTTCCTTTCGAGTGCTCGATGATGCGCGCACGCGCAAGCTGTTCTTCTATTTGGCGGATGCGGTCTTCAGTTGCGGCCTGCAAATTGCGTGCCTCTTCGTATTCGGCGTTTTCAGAAAGATCGCCGAGTGAGCGAGCGTATTCAAGCTGCTCCGCGATCTCGCGGCGGCGGACGGTCTTTAAATGTTCGAGCTCCTTGGTGAGTTCGTCAAATTTCTCCTGGGAGAGATAGGTGTTTTCGTCTTGGATCATATGAATATGGTTCAGGCGAGAGCATTGTACCCTGTGGGGTTTTGAACGCAAGCACTTGTACTAGTCCAGTAACCATAAGCCGATAGCCTGTAGCAAATGCAAATTCGTAGGAGCTACTCGCTGCAGGCTAGTTAACGTATTCCGGCTTCGCATCCCGCAACCAATAAAAGAAACTCGCCATCGCCGGAGATGCACCTGAATTGGTGCCGGCCGGCGCTTTTTCCAGGACGACCGCGAACGCGTATTTCGGATCCTCGTACGGCCAGAAACCAATTGCCCACGAATTCATGTATTCATTCCGCGCGCCCACCTGCGCCGTTCCCGTCTTTCCGCCGAGCGAAATGCCACTCATATTGAGCGCTGCCGCCGTTCCCCCGTCTGTCACCGCTGCGCGCATGCCTTCGCGCACGATCTGCAAGTGTTCGTCAGAAATACCGACCGATGTCCCGCGTGGGCGCTCGTCCGTGAGAAGATGCGCGTCGTAGAGCGTCCCGCCGTTTGCAATCGCGCCGATATACCGCACAACTTGGAGCGGCGTCACCTGGAATCCATACTGCCCGATCGCGGTATTGTAGGTATCGCCGAGCCGCCACACGTCGTCAAACGTTTCCTCTTTCCACTCCGGCGTCGGGATGACGCCTTCTTCTTCGCCACCGAGAACAAATCCCGATACCGCGCCGAATCCGAATTTCCTCGCGTACTCGTCAATTTTCACGATTCCGAGCCCGCGCTGGTCTTGGTAGCCGCCACCGATGGCATAGAAATAGACGTCGGACGAAACAGCAAGCGCACGGCGCATATCGACATACCCGTGCGCCTTCCAGTCTTTAAAAATCGAAGGCTTGTCAGGAAAGTACGGGTTCGGGATCGAGATCGAACCGGTCGAAAGTATCTTTTTTTCCGGGTCGATGATGCCTTCGTGGAGCGCCGCGGCAGCAAATATCGGCTTCACGATCGAGCCCGGCGCATACACGCCCGCGACCGCGCGATTCAGAAGCGGGACGACAGCGCTTTCATTGGCGTCGCGAATCGCTTCCGCGTCGCCTTCAGAAAATGCGGCGATGTCGTATTCGGGAAAACTGGTCATCGCGATAAGTTCCCCAGTCCGCACGTCGATGATGAGAGCCGAGCCACCCTGGAAACGATGTACCTTCGCATGCCCCTGCAGGACTTCCGCCAATTTCGTCTGCACATCAGCGTCAATAGACAATTTCAGATTCCCGCCGTCGCGGGGCGGATCAACAATGTCTTCGCGCACTAATTTTCCACGCGCGTCCGTTTCCGACATGATGCTGCCGTTTTCTCCGGTCAGCGTCGCATCATACGCATGCTCGACGCCCGAGACGCCAACATATTCCTCACGCCACCACGATCCGGACGCGTCGGCTTTCGGATAGCGCACGAAGCCGAGGATGTGCGAAAAGCCCGGAAGCGGAGTGTATTCGCGCTTGGCGTACGGAAGCGTCGTCGACGCGGCGTCCATTTTCGGCGCGTTCCACGCAAGTTCCTTTCCATTGCGGTCGGTAATGACACCGCGCGGCGCAAAGATGACATCGCGCGCGAGACGGTTGTTGCGCGAGATGTCCGCATACGCTTCGCCTTGGAGAATCTGTAATTTAAACGCCTGCCCTGCATAGAGGAGCGCGGCAAGTGTGAAAATCACGCCGACGCCAGCGATCGCAAAGCCGGAGACCGGCCGCTCGATGCGGCCTTCGAGCTGCAACGAATCCAGCTGCGCGCGATTCGAAGAATCGAGAAAAATATCCTCCGGATCAATCTCGCGCCCGCGTATCCGCTTCCGGAACCAAAATGCCATGTCTTAGGGTACTTTTGATTCGTGTTTGTGTCGAGCGGCGGCGCAAT
>JBBUCP010000154.1:0-9222 GCA_038057725.1 Patescibacteria group bacterium
AGCCTGAAAGAGTTCCATTGGTGCAGGTTCTGTCGATGGAGTAGGTTTGGCACATTGAGGAACTGGATTGGTTGCGGTAGAGGTAGAACTTGCGGATTCCTCCGTTCAGTACTTCTACTCCATCAAGTTGGCAGGAGTTGGTTGTGCCACAAATAAGCTGGTCTTGTACACAAGTATCAGCGCTTTGCCAGTGACAGCCTGCTGGAGGATTAGGGCGTTGGCAGGTTTGACCTTGAACATTGACTGAGGCATTGCAGGTTGCCACTGATTGATGTCCCCAGAAGGTGCCGGTGTAGGTAGTGTTTTGGGTTGGAAAGATTGTTTGGGAACCGTAGAGAGGGACAGCGCCGAGAGTGGTGATGGTGCCGCTGTTGGCATTGGTACTTGTCCAGGAAAGGAGAGAGGATTGTCCGGGGGAGATAGTATAGGGGGTGGCTTTCATGGTGCAGGTTGGTGATGTTGGGGGTGGGTTGTTGGGAGGAGGAGTGGTTTCTGTACCACAGGCATTCGCAATTGCGGCACGGGTCTTGCGACCGACGACGCCGTAGCCTGTCGATGCTTCGTCTCCCGAACAGATACTCATCTTCTCGCATTGGAACCTCCGGACGTTGTCTCTCGTGAGGCGGCCGAAGTAGCCGGAGACGTAGTCAGCAGGGTTGAGATCGTAGTAGTCAGAGAGGAACTTCTGGAGTTCGGTTACTTGGCCTTCTGTGGTTGCGTCCGTGCATCTTTGCTGCGAGAGTGGACGGGTAGGAGCGCACTTCTGCATGGTAATCGAGAGATTGGGGCAGTAGAGAGGAGCAGCGGTGCCGGTGTCTTGGGCAGTTGCAAGTACCGGCAGAAGGAGGGCGGCGAGACCGAAGGAGAGGAGGAGTTTGCGCATGAAAAAGATGCTAATTGGATATGCGTGCATCATAACGTGAGGCCGGCACTTCGTGCCGGCTGCATGTGAATAACCGACTATGCGTGCACATGCTTCGCCACGGCCTGCAAGACGGAAAAATACTCTCCCCGAACTCTCGCAAGCAGTTTGTCCGCATACTCGTCACTGTAATCGTGCACCATCCTATTCCGGTCATCAATTATTGCGAGCAGCACCTCCCCTTCTTTCTCGTCCACGAGGGAGGCAGCGGACGCCGCACGTACCGTGTCTTTCGGCAACAACACATCCGCGCCGCGTTCGCTTAAGATCCTCTGGAGTGTTTTCGGCATAAGTTCAGCGGAAAGTTCGAAGCGAAGGAGAACCGCATCTCGATCCGCGTGTTCGGGCAACTCGCCGAGCGCAAGCGCTTTTTCCAAGGCGTTGACTGCCTTTTGGAAACGGGCAACGGTTCTTTTGGCTACGGTATCCATACGGGTTCGCTGTGTAGAACAAAATCGCGGAATTCGGCATCTGCCGCATCGAAATCAACAACGTCTACTTTGTAGGGAATGCTCGAATCATAGAAACGATCGCGTAGGTCCGAGAGTTTTTTCTGTGTTGCCGAGTTCCCGACGACACCAAGATCAATGTCATGGAATTTCTTCGCGCGGACGGATGATCCAAACAAGAAATACCTGTTCGACCGCTCGGGATCGAATCCTTCGACAACTTTTTTCACCTGATCAATGTATCGATTCGTCATGCGGCGAATGATAGCATATTTGGAATCTACTGCCCCAGTAATTTGAGTATCGCTTTCAGTGCAGACTCGAGTGCGGAAAGCGCGTTTGCGAGTTGGGTGTTAGCTATGGAGGCTCCAAAGCCATCCGGCCGCACGCGCATCCAGCGCGCATTGCTCGTGCCATTCTGGTTTTTAACGGTGAGAGCGTAGTTGTGATCTCCGGTCGGAAAATTGCTTGGGATGACAAAGAGAAGTTTGGTGCCGGCGTCCGTGGCGCCTACGATTTGTACGATAGTACCGTCAAGTAGAATATCATTTCTGTCTGTGAACCCGATGCCGGAGATGATGATACTCTGCCCGGGATTGGGATCGGCGTTGTTTTCTGAGATTATGACCGGTGCGTTGGGCGGTCTCACCCGCATCCAACGTGTATTGCTCACGCCATTCTGATTCCTAACCGTAAGAGCGTAGTTGTGATCTCCGGTCGGGTAGTTTGTGGGAATAATAAAGAGTAGTTTTGTACCTCCCTCGGTTGCACCGACTATCTGTACGATATTGCCGTCCAGCAAGATATCGTTACTACCTATGAAGCCAGTGCCGGTAATGATTACTGACTCGCCAGGTTTGGGATCACTGTTGTTTTCCGAGGTGATGACGGGCGCAGATACTGTTTGCGCGGTACACACGAAATCAGTACCGTTGGCTGTCGGCCCTTCTCCCACAGCATTCACGGGGACGAGCCACCATCGATACGATTTCCCCGGCGTGACCGACGCGCTATACGTCATCGAAGGATAATTGTCAGAGCGTACGTCTGTCGAATTCGCGCAGTACCATCCGTCCTCACACGCGGTGCTGTCATTGCTCGGGTCGTTCACGCGCAGATGGTAACTCGTGGCACCTGACGCGGCGTTCCACGAAAGCGTCGCGTGCGCTCCGTCGGCGCTACAGGTTGCAGCCAAGTTGGATACGGCGCCAGGAATTACGGGTGGCGCCGCAGTGGCAACTTTTTGGAGATAATCTTCCGCGGACCAGCCGGTAATAGTTCCTATGAACCCACCTAACGCGTCCCATTTCACTTTCCACCACGTATATCCGTCGCCGCTCGATGGACCGCCCTCGATGATCCCAAGACTTCCTAACGGGCGAGAGCCAAGAAGAGTGCCTGATGTCGAAGGCGTTGCGCGGATGTTGAGATTCGCGGTCGCTTTGATGCGGTCGCCCATGGAAAATTTCGCCTGGCTCTTGTCACTGCAACTCTGGTAGTGGTAGCTTCCGGAGAGCATTCCATTCGAGCATGCGCGGGTTTCGGAAACGCACTGTTGCCCCGCTGGTACGCTCGCCGCCTGGTATGCCGTAACCGATTGTCCGTCGAGAATGGTCGCGCCCCAGGGCGCCGTACATGACGCGCGCTCAATCGGTGCCAATCCACCCATCACGAATCGCTGAACCGATCGTGTAGGAGGCGCGACACCGGTTGCGGGAAGCGCGGCTAGCGTTTGTCGCTGATAGCGCGGGATGCCGCCATTCGGGCGCGGTGTGATGTTCACCAGCGTATTGCCGCGGAAGGTCCCTTGATACGTTACGACATTTTCCATCTCCGGCGATTCGACGTAATTTCCCTCGTACCAGCCCTGCGTCTGACTCCTCAATTGATAGAGTGTTTGTGTGTAGACTTTGATAGGAAAACTGACGACATACGAGGCCCCCGCTTCGATATTGGAGATGCGTGCATACGTTCCCGACCACGACCAACCGCTTCCTTTGACGAGTGTCGTCACAGCTCCGGAAGCGGTTTTTTTCGTGATTACGACCTGTGATGAGTCGGTCCAGTTCGGGATACGGACGCTTAATGACGTTATCGGCCCGATGCCGGCTTTCATGTCAATCGCGATTCGTCCTCGATACGGGAGATCGCTTTTCACGTCGAGATACTTATGCGCGCGATTCAGGAGGAAATTGATGCGCGCGTCGCCACCCTTGATGACGACAGTTTTTTCCCAGACCTCGAACATCGCGCGGAATGCGTTCGCCGGTCCGTCGATATTTATCGTCGAAGCGTTGAAGATGTTTGGGATAGCAGCTATGTGCGCAGCATCCGAGAAGAAGAGCCCTCTGGTTTTCTGCGCGACATGATCGAGCTCATATCGAGGATTCGATCGATCGGGGAAGTACGCGACCGCAGCATCGTCAATTTGCGCGTCGACCAACTGATTGCGCGTCCATGCCTCCACTTCGTCCCAATAGTCTCCTGCGCCGAGTTCTGAAAGCTTTATGCCGATCCGTATCATGTCACCAGTTCCACCGATCTCTCCGAAATCCCCCACCAGCCCTACTCTGTTGCGCGATTTCAGGAAGTTGTATGTGCGTTCGGACATGTCGATGAGGCCTTGGGCCAGAGCTTCCGACTCTGGATTCTTTTGGCGTATCGTCTCAGCCTGCGCTAAGAAGCCCTGGACCGCTAGGAGCCATGAATGAATGTGGCCGACAAACTGTCCGGATTCAGGCGGAAATTTCGCTGCATCCGGCGTCCGCCAGAACCGACTCGAATCGAAATTTCTCAAGAAAACGCTGATGCCTTGCCCGATCGATGCGGCGTCGGCTTTCCCGGAGTAGAGGTACCACTCTTCCATGGTGCGGAGTGCGCGACCGTTTATAAAGACGCTCGCATAATCGCGATTCAGGTATCCGGCGTCGCTGGTGCCCACATCCACGGGCGAAGACCATAAGGCATTATAGGACTGACCTTGGGGATCGGTGACCGACGCGATCTGATCCCTATGCATCTTGAGGAATTCGTTGATAGCGTGCTCGAGCGACTCGCTCGGATGGTCCTGCCAGAGCGTGATAAGTGCATCCATGCCGATCGTCGATGGCGTTACGGCCCGAGTAGGAGCGACTATGTTCGCGACATTATATGTCGTTCGCAACGTATTATTTATCTCGTAGTCGAGCATGCTGCGTGTCATCGAGAACTGCCGGCTGAGCGTTCCATCCGAATCGGAGCGATCGTAGCCGCTCATCCTGCGGGCAAGCTCGAGGGCCTGGATGAGTTTTCCTTGGTTGGGCCATGAAAGACCGAGGCACGGTGTCGCGTCCGCTGTGCAGTAAGGAATCATGTAGGAATTGAAGCTCTCCGCACTGAGGCCCTCGCTTGTAAATGCAACATTTGCGACTGAGTCATACTTGCTATGGATGACCGATTGCGTCGCACCATGGATGAACCATGACGCTCTCTCTGCAAGATCAAGCGTGTCCGGGACCGTGTCCTGAAAAGAGATACCCGCCGGAAGAAGCACCGCTTTCGACGGTATGACGATCGCGGGGTCAATGTCGTAGAAAGGATTCCCGGCCGCGGAGGCGAGTGCAGGTAGCGCGCAGAAGATTAGCACGAGGAGCCGAGCGATCGGAATGCGCATTATGCCCATCATGATGAATGAAGTATCACACGCGGCCGGCTCTTCGAGCTGGTTGCGTGTGGACAGTGAGCATACCTGACCCCGTTATCTGACACATGGCCGCTCCTTCGTGGAGGTCGCGCTGGGGATAGACAAACATCAATACACATTCACCATGCTCGAGCAGGCCGCACGTTGGCTGTCTTTCGTTACTTGTATCGTTGCAAACGGATACCCTCCCACCCTTGCCTTCGTCCGCCACTCGCCGCTCGGCGTAAGCTCGATCGTCGGCACCGGGAGATTACCGCTCCCTGACGTATCCGGGACGAACCGGGCAGATGCCGCATTCGTCGTCGTCCATGAGAAGACGATTATTTCTCCAAGCCAGTAATTGTACTTGTCTGACGTTATCGTGCACGACGGCTCTGATGCAGAGCGTACAGGAGGCTTCGCTATCGCCCGCGTCGATTCGGTGATTGCAGTTTCTGCGATGCGCTCTGCCTCGTCGCGAACCGATTGTGGCAAGGCAGGATTCGCCGATACAAGCTGGATAAGCATGAGTGCGCTCGCGAGAAGTTGCGCTGCTGCATCGAGTGCCATGCCTGCATCATACGACAGAACCGCCCCGTGAGATAGAGCGTATGCTCGCTATCTCATGGGGCGGTCGCGGTGGGGATATGGTTTTAAATTATTTCCTCGACGCAATCACTTCGTCACCGAGATGGTAACATCCTTGATGGGAACTTGAATCGCGTAGGATTTTTTTGCCTCATCATATTTCAGCAAGCGAACGCGGAACGTACTTCCCCCATTCGGTCCCGATCCTGCGGTATAGGGATGCATCATCTCAGTCTTGCATACCGATGCGCCCGCACCAAATATACAGGGTATGCCATTTTTGATGACAAACTGTTCACCTTTTTCATCACCATAATCGATCGCGTAATCGCCATTCTCATCTAAATTCTTAACGCGGAATGTCACACTGAGTGGCGAAGAACCAGAGATCGGCTGCGCAGTAACTTCTGGCATAGTGCCAGCCCCACCAGGGGTAACGGTAAATACAACCCCATTTGTTGCACCGCTACCGTTAGCCTCTGTTACCGAAATACTCGGTGTTCTTCCAGGTTCTAACACGACCGTTTGCGTATCAGTGCCTTGGCTTACAGGGTCATGACATGCACTAACTGTTGTCGGCATTACAAACGTAATGAGCATTGGACTGATGGGTTTAACATGTTCGATACATCCTTTGCTAATGTGTATCGAATATTCCCCTGCAGTGAAAGTTCTTCCTTTTACAACTTTAATATTCACCTCTGTACCGACAGCACCCGCTGTTGGAGATACTGAGATTATGGGTGGTGTATCGCCTTTCTCAGTGTTTGTCACTTGAGTTTTTTCTGGTGAGACCTTTTTTGAGTCCTGACTTAAATCTTGAAATGTCGTAGTTTCTGAAGATGCAGATCCACTTTGTTCTGTCACATACCAATATCCGCCGCCGCCAACAAGAACAGCGACGATGAGTGCGACAAGAAACGCGACACTTGTGAATCCTCGCTGCATGAGCTGAATAGTACGTTACTTGCGCGCGGCAATAACCTCATCCGCGACATTGCGCGGGACAACAGCGTAATGAGAAAATTCGAGATTCGGCACCGCGCGGCCTTCGGTAAGAGAGCGCAGCTGTGTCGTGTAGCCGAAGAGCTCCGAGAGCGGTACCTTTGCGACGACGACGCGTGCTTGGCCGCGCTCGCCCATGCTTTCGATAAGGCCGCGTTTTGAGTTGATGGAGCCCGTGACGTCGCCGAGGAATTTCTCCGGTGTGACGACTTCCAATTTCATGACCGGTTCGAGCAGGACCGGCTTTGCGGCCTTCATTGCGTCTTGCATCGCGTTGATTGCCGCGAGCTTGAAGGCGATTTCGGATGAGTCCACATCGTGCGCCGAGCCGTCGTAGAGCTCGACGGAAATATCCACAACGGGAAATCCTGCAAGTACTCCCCTGTCCATCGCTTCTTTGAGGCCCTTCCTAACCGGCGTGATGAATTCCGCCGGAATGACGCCACCTTTGATGTTGTTGATGAATTCGAAATGGTCTTCACGATCCACATTTGCTTTCACTTTCTTATCAGGATCCACCGGCTCGAGTGGCTTCACGCGGATTTTCACATGGCCATACTGGCCGCGGCCGCCAGTCTGCTTGATGTGTTTGTATTCGACATCCGATGTTCCTTGAATCGTCTCGCGGAAGGCCACTTGCGGCTTGCCGGTCGTTGCCTCCACGCCGAATTCACGCTTCATACGATCAACGAGAATTTCGAGGTGAAGCTCACCCATACCGGAAATGATAGTCTCCCCTGTTTCTGGATCGGAGACGACGCGGAACGTCGGGTCTTCGTCGGAAAGTCTCGAAAGTGCGATACCAAGTTTCTCCTGATCAGCTTTCGTCTTTGGCTCGATTCTCTGTGAGATGACCGGCTGCGGGAAGACGATTGATTCGAGCGCGATGGGGTGGTCAGGATCGCAGAGCGTGTTGCCGATCTTCGCTTCCTTCATGCCAACAGCCGCCGCAATCTCGCCCGCGTACACCGTCTTCACTTCTTCGCGCTTGTCTGCCTGGAGGCGCACGATGCGTCCCAAACGCTCTTTCTTATTATTCGCGGAATTGTAGACATCCTGTCCAGCCGAGATCGAGCCCGAATAGACGCGGAAGAACGAGAGCGCGCCCACAAACGGATCAACCTGCAATTTGAAAATGAGCGCGGCAAACGGACCATCGTCGAGTGCCGGGCGCGTTTCCTCTGCGCCGGTATCCGTGTTGATGCCTTTTGCGGGCGGAAGGTCGAGTGGATTCGGAAGGTAATCAACGACCGCATCGAGGACGAGCTGCACGCCCTTGTTTTTGAGCGATGAGCCGGTGAGTACCGGAAAGATCTCGTTCTTGATGACCGCCTTGCGGAGAGTCGCTTTGAGGACATCGAACGGAATTTCTTTCCCATCGAGGTAGTCGTTCATGAGTTTCTCGTCGTTCTCGACGATGCGCTCCACCAATTCCGCGCGGTATTTCTTCGCGTCGGCCAACAGTTCCGCCGGGATGTCGTACGCAACGACCTGTTTCCCCATTTCTCCTTCAAATTTGTAGGCTTTCATCGAGAGCAGATCAACGACGCCGTCGAAATCTCCTTCTGCGCCGATCGGGATCTGCAAGCGGCATGCCTTTGTGGAAAGTCGGTCGAGAATAGAGGCGTATGATTTTTCAAATGATGCGCCCGTGCGATCGAGCTTGTTGATGTAGCAGATGCGCGGCACTTCGGCTTCTTCGGCGTACCGCCAGTTGGTTTCCGATTGTGGTTCGACGCCAGCGACACCGTCAAAGACGACGACCGCGCCGTCCAAGACGCGCATCGAGCGCTTCACTTCCGAGGTGAAGTCGATGTGTCCTGGGGTATCAATGACGTTGAAGCGGACCTTCTGCGAAAGGTCGGCGCCCATATAGGATGGGTTCCAAAAGCAGGTGATGGCAGCGGCGGTAATCGTGATGCCACGCTCGCGCTCCTGTTCCATCCAGTCGGTGACGGTATTTCCGTCGTGCACTTCGCCGATTTTGTGGCTCTCCCCCGTGTAGTAGAGGATACGCTCCGACGTTGTCGTCTTCCCAGCGTCAACATGGGCAACAATCCCAAAGTTACGTACCTTTTCGAGTGGGTAATCCCTAGACATAGAGGTGAATATTTAAAATGAAAACGCCCGAAGGCGTTGCCATAATGTAGCTTATTTCCACGGAATTGCAACATTTAGACAGCGTGATAGATTGCCGCGAGACATAAGGAGAAGCACCATGGCAGAGCGCGAAAGTAAGTACGCAAACAAACTTCGCGAGCTAGGATTTCGGAAGACTCCCGCAAACTACTTTGAAGAGTGTTTGCGTGATCTTCAATTGTCACTACAACGTCCCCTCACACGACCTGAACGACGGCGTATCGCAAAGGAGATGAGAAAGCCAAGCTTTACGATGGAAACCATCCTTGAACCACCGATTACACGTGCATCCGATGAGTATGGTTTCGTGTGGGAAGCAGATGGACACATCGATCTCAAACCTTTGGGATTCATCGACGGAGCTCAATGGCTTGAAAAACGAATCGGCCTTAAGCTCCCGCCTCCTAAGAAGTATAACTAAATCAGCGGCGCGGGCCCAAGAGCCCGCGCCGCGTCCC
>JBBUCP010000154.1:9232-12827 GCA_038057725.1 Patescibacteria group bacterium
CCCCCCCCCCCCCCCGCTTCCCTTTTCCCCTTGACGAAAAATCCTTTATACTAAAATTCATGGGCTATTGGAGTTTTGCAATCATTAACGGCAAACTTGCCGAGATTTCGTATGATGAGATGAAAGACGGCACTCGAAAGCTGTTCGGCCATTGCTATGTAAAGGCGAGCGAATACACAACGAGGCAAGAAAAGAAATATATTAAGGAAGACACGAAGAAAATGCGTTTTTCCTGGCGTAAGAAAAAATACCAATACTTGGGTAAAGAGCCAATCCGCTATATTACCGGCAGTATCAAGGAATGGTTATTCTAAAGCAGATCATCTCGCGACAAAAGATTGGGAATATCCCGATGCATATGCAAAATCCGAACGATATCGATGTATCGACTGTGTTCGAAATAGAAAATTAGATACGGAAAGCGATGTATAGAACGTGTTCGCAAGCTCGCGATACCAAGTTCATGTGCAAAGCGAGGCGATCCCGTCCCCGGCATTCTTTCTATCGCAGCGATAGTCATCTTATATTCCCCAATAAAAAGTTGCGCCGCGCCTAAGCTTTGCCCCGTGTAGTACAAAACTGCTTTTTCAACATCCGCTTGTGCATCAAGACCCGGACGGGCTTTTTTCATGCCTTCTTGGCATGCTTTCGTGCAAGTGCGTGCAATCGTTTCCAATATGTTGCGGTAATCGGCTTTCCCGGACCGCTTTCAAGCCCTTTTATAATCTCCGCACGAAGATGCGCCCGAGCTTTCTCCAAAGCCGCGCTGTCTTCTGCCTTTTTTTGCAAGTCCCGTATATTAGCTTTCATCGCCGTAATTTCTTTTTGTATCGCCGCATTGGTCATAATTGGCATTATACCACATGGGGAATTTTCAGCGCATTCAAGAAACGCGCAGATTTGGATGCATAACGAGGCGCGCGAGAAAAATGAACCGAGCCGTACAAATGTACGGTGAGGTTCATTTTTTGAGGCGCAACGAAGTTAGGCGCCAAATCTGCACCTTTCTTACCACGCAAAGTGCGCAAAGGCCTTGTTGGCTTCTGCCATGCGGTGCAACACTTTCATTCTTTTCGGCTTTAGTAGTGGAACTCGATCATCTTCGTATACGAATCAATAGTCTGACCCGTGCCGTCGCTGAATGACTCGATGAGAATCGTGGTGACCGGCTTCGCTCCGGGTGTTGGGAAACTAAATGCGCTCGGGACAATGACCGTTCTGGATTCGTTTGCCGCGAGATACGGGATTGATTGTGCCGCCGATCCGCTAACCGAAAGTTGGAAGGGCGTCTTCCTATCGGCCGATCCTGTATTTTTAATCGTTACGTACGTGGTGATGAATTCATTCACTCTTGGCGAAGCGGGCTCATATCGGATGTCAGCTATGACGAGCGAAGAACCCGTGTCGCAGATCAGTTTGTCTTCAGCGCAGGTCGACCCGTTCTGCCAATAACAATTCGGTTTCGCGGCCGGGCGATTGCATCGTTGTGTATCCGACGAATGTACGGATCTATTCTGTATAAGCTGAGCAACCAGGGCTGTAAGCGTAGAAAGTAGATTGACGCAGGCCTGGCGCGTTATCTCTTGGCTTTGTCCCGCGGGAGGCGCGAGGCAACCCGCCATATCAAGCATGCCCAGGGGCGCGCTCTGCGCAAGGGTCATTACAGGGAGGAGTAGAAGGACACCGGCAATGCTGCCAGCGAACAATTTCTTGGTCGCTATTCCGTCGTTGAACATTATTACTATGCTAGCACAGACTTGTCACCGCAACGTGATGGGATTGTTGATACCACATCGTTTTTCTCCTTACCACGCAAAGTGCGCAAAGGCCTTGTTGGCTTCAGCCATGCGGTGCGTTGTTTCTTTCTTGGTGACCGCTGAACCTTCTCCTTTGATAGCAGCCTGGATTTCTTTCAGGAGCGATTCGTGCATCGGCTTGCCTTTTGTGCCTTCTGCAGCATCCACCATCCAGCGCAATCCGAGTGCGAGGCGCCTCTCCGGGCGTACTTCGCGCGGGACTTGGTAGTTTGCGCCACCGACGCGACGCGATCGAACTTCAACGGTCGGCGAGGCATTCTCGAGCGCCTGCTCAAAAAGCGCGACAGGGTCGCCATCCTTCTTCAATTCCTCCATGACCTTGTACACGATTTTGCGGGCAGTATCCTTCTTACCGCGTTCCATCACATAGTTGATGAGCTTGTGCACTTTGACCGAACCGTACACTTCGTCCGGGCTCGGCATGTTTCGATTTTTTACAGGGCGTCGCATATAGTTAAAAATTATTTGGCTGCTTTAGGCTTCTTCGCACCATAGAGCGAACGGCCGCGGCGGCGTTTGTCGATGCCGGCGGTGTCGAGCTTGCCACGGACGATCGTATAGCGCAGCCCAATGTCCTTCACGCGACCACCGCGCACCAATACAACCGAGTGCTCCTGGAGGTTGTGGCCTTCGCCCGGGATGTAGGCGTTCACCTCGACCCCTGTCGAGAGCCGGACGCGGGCGACCTTGCGCAGCGCCGAGTTCGGTTTTTTCGGAGTCATCGTCCAGACGCGGGTGCAGACGCCACGGCGTTGCGGCGAATTATAGAAGGTCGGGCGGTTCTCAAGTGTATTGAAACCACGGCCGAGTGCTCCGGTCTTTGATTTGTAGACGCGCTTGCCGCGTCCCTTCCGTACCAGTTGGCTTATTGTCGACATGCAATTGGTCTTTTTGACAAAAAATGGCGCTCTTCAGCGCTCCGGCAGTGTACTACATCCCTCTATCCAAAGCAAATCGGGCGACTTCCGCCGCCCGATCCAAGTGCGCCATTATTCCTTTCCGACCATGCCCGCTTGATACCCAGCTTTGAACATCATAAGCAGAACCTGTTCCACTGGAGATTCCTCCTCATTCAGAGTATCCATGTCGATGAGAACTCTGAACGCACGGTCTGTGAGAATCTCTTCGAAGGCGATTGGTACGATTTTCACGAGCTTTTCGTCGTTCGAATCGATAACCGCTTCCGAACCGAGACGGAAGTACAATTCACCCGTCCCACCCTGAACAATCGCAACCGCTGTCGGATACTCCCTTTCATCAGCCATGGCTGTACCTTTCCTGTTGAGCCAAGACAAACCTATCACCTCAATTAGATGCCAGCAATCACGCTGCCAATCGCGTAGACAATGCTACCGAAGGTATTTCCAAAGAGAAGGATAAATACGATCACGAGGCCAAAACCCATAAAGGGGTTGTATTCGAGTCGAGCGCGCAGGTTGTCGTATTGGATGCGCAGCGGGAGAGGCAAGATGGCCGAGAGGATTTTCGAACCATCAAGCGGCGGGATCGGGATGAGATTGAGGAGCATGAGGGAAATATTGATGAGGACGACGTACGTCCAGATTTCGTTTGCCATCGGAAAAAGGCCGGTGCGGATGATGAGGCCAAAGAGAAGCGCGAGTACGAGATTGGACGCCGGACCCGCTGCCGCGACGATCGCCTCTCCCCAATACGGCGCCTTCGTTAAATTGAACGGGTTATACGGCACCGGCTTTGCCCAACCGAAGAAAAAGCTTCCCGGCGAGAGGGCGAAAATGAGGGGGAGGATGATCGAGCCG
>JBBUCP010000155.1:0-8220 GCA_038057725.1 Patescibacteria group bacterium
CCGCCGGCACAGGCACGCGCAACGAAATGCCGTCAAATTTGTCTTTCAGTTGCGGATACGCGAGCGCGGTCGCTTTTGCGGCGCCGGTTGAAGTCGGGATGATATTTTGCGCCGCCGCGCGCCCTTCTTTCCAATCTTTGTCTTTTGGCCCGTCGACGATGGATTGCGATGCCGTGTAGCCGTGCGTCGTATTCAAGAGCGCTTTTTCAATGCCGATTGCCTCGTCGAGGATACCGACAAGCGGCGACGCCGCATTCGTCGTGCACGATGCATTTGAAGTGATCAGGCAGTCTTTGAATTTTTCTTCGTTCGCGCCAAGTAAAATAGTTTCCGCGCCATCACCCTTTGCTGGCGCCGAAATCACGACGCGCTTCGCGCCCGCATCGAGGTGCGCCTTTGCTTTTGCAGGATCGGTAAAAAATCCGGTGCTTTCGACGACAATGTCCACGTTCCACGCCTTCCACGGCAATTTCGCCGGATCCTTTTCCTGCGCGAACAGTACCTCTTTCCCGTTCACTATCAATTTTCCACCTTCGACAGCGATCGTTCCATTAAATTTCTTATACACCGTGTCGTATTTCAACAGATACGCCAAATTTTCAAGCGACCCCAAATCGTTAAATCCCACAATCTCAAAATCCGCCTTCGCGGCATGCGCCGCGCGAAAAAAACATCGGCCGATGCGTCCGAACCCGTTGATTGCTACTTGTGTCATCGCGTCATTGTACACATGAATCCGTATTCCGCCCTGTGTATAGGTGCGCTATGATTGACCTCGTAGGTCAATCATATGGATATGGAGCTCTACCATGTACTCAACCGTGGCGTCGATAAACGCACTATATTTTATGACACTATGGACCATGCGCGCTTTGTCCATAATCTGTACGAATTTAATGATGCGAGGCCAGCCCTTAACCATGGACGGGCAGTGGGTGGAATGATTGACCTACGAGGTCAATCATTCGGTGCGGAACCGGCGCAGAGAACCATGCTCGTCGACATTCATGGATGGGTGCTGATGAAAAATCACTACCATCTTTTACTTTCGGAGCGTGTTGAAAAAGGATTCACGAAATTCATCATGAAATTGAATGTGGGATACGCGAAATATTTCAACGAGAAATATAAGCGCAAAGGCACATTATTCGAGGGGCGCACGAAGAAAATCCATATTGCGGACGATGGACATTTCTTGCATATCCTCCATTACATCCATCTGAATCCGCTCGATTTTCTGGAAACTGCGCGTACCTGGCGGGAGAGGCGGATAAAGAATTCCGTGGCGGCGCTTGCGCATCTCGATTCTTACAAGTGGAGCAGTTATCGCGACTATTGCGGAGAGAAAAATTTTCCGTCGGTCATCACGCAAGAATTGTTCGGCGACATGTTTGGCGACTACAAAAGCGCGATCAAAGGGTATTTGCAAGATCTCGAAGTCGATTCAATTCGCGAATTCGTGCTCGAATGATCGACCTACGAGGTCAATCATCTTTATATATCCATATCACGACTTAGCCCGCTCGAAATAGCACGAATTTGCCGGTTTTCGGGGGTTTGGGGTGTAATTCGTTCAATACTTGAAATTTCCCATGCCTTTTCCCGCGTCTTTGTCGCCGTATTCGGTGCGGAATTTTTTCCATGATTTTTCCAGTCGAAACATTTTGAGGCGCGACTCGGCGTAGCGGCCGATGATGTCGTCAACCAATCCCATGTCGAATTTCGAGCCGTACAAGCCTTAATCCTGCTTATTTGCTCGAATGTGTAGCCGAGGTTGTGGTAGCTCACGGCATCCAAGACGACCGGCCAGGGGAACTGCTTGCCCTTGATGGTGCGCGAAGTGAATGTGCGGTTGCAGCTGCGGCAGACATATAACTGCACCGCCTGGTGTTTGTTATCCCGCAAACCGCGCTTCACGAAGTCTTTGCTCTCGCAGTAGGGGCAGGCTTCGGCTTCCCGCTCCCGAAATTGTCCTGCCGTTTCGGAGCTTTTCCCGGAAGCCGATGTTGCAGAATTCTCGGCAACGTCGGCATCGGATCGCGCAATTTCGGCACGTGGGCGCTTCACTTTCCCCACCCGCCGTTTCTTTTTCTTTGACTTCCGACGTTTTCCCATATTGTTAAGAGCAGCACGCCATAAATGATATCATGTGCTCGGATGTCTCGTGCTTTGAATAGAGAGTATTGGATAGCCCCGCTGCACCAACTTCGGCGGAAACGGTGATTCCAAGCGCAGCACAAAAGTAAAAGTTGGTGAATTGCTGCGCCTCTCTATTTAGAATATGAATTGCGATTACAGCGCAACAATTTCAAGTCCCGGCATTTTTTGGAAATCTTTCACGTTGCGCGTCACAAGTGCGCTACCGGTAAATAACGCGGTAGCGGCAATGAGGCTATCTGCAAGTTTAATCCCGTAGAGGCTTCTTAGTTTTCCCGCCATGCGAGCTATTGGAGATGTGATTGGAACCACATTGCACTGCGTAAGAAAATCATTGATTTGGGCGAACTCGTGCGCAGTGAGTTGTTTCTTGCTGAAGAGTTCAGTCTCCGTGACCGACGAAACATGGTACACGGCATATTCGCGACCCGTTGAAGAAAAGAAATCGACTACGCTTGGCTCTCCCGCGAGGTGATAGATAACGGCATTGGTGTCGAGTGTGTACACAGTTACTTCTTGTATGGACGCTTAGGCCAAGGGAGATTTTCTACACGCTGCTCCCACTCCTTGCGGCCGTTCGCAATGTACGCCAGTATTTGTTTGGCACGTTTTGGACTGATGCTCCCAGCGGTGCGACGCATAATCTTAAGCCTCTCTCCAGTTGATGGAAAAGCCGTGGTCGAGTGTCTTTTTGCAGATGTGATTTTACCCATACCCATACTATATCATATTCTATATGTTCCGAACTGCTCGCAGAAGATTCTCATATCACGACTTTGCGTCCCGCTGCCGATGTTGCCTTGCGCTTGTGCGAGCAAGTCCCCCGGCATCTCACGAGTTAGAAGGTGCGGGATAGCACGAGTTTGCCAGTTTTTGCGGGTTTGGGCGGTAATTCGACATCTGAAAAAGAGAAATTGTGAGAAAGTGGAAGGTTAAACCTTCCTCGTGGCTCAACAGAGCGCCATACAAGGTTAAACCTTGTAATCGGGGTGAATTGCTGCGCCCCTCTCTGCTATTTTTTATCAACCCATTGAGTTCGGGAAATCCCCGCTTGCCGCAGTATCTTCATCAATAGATCTTTGCTTATGTCGCCTTCGTGCGGATTTGGTATCGTAAGAGTAAGTCGTCCTTTGATCATGTAGGGATGCTTGCCTTCTTGATATGGACCGCCAAAACCAAACATCTTCATACGGGAGACAAACAATCTCCAGGAAACCGGCCCGAGTTTAGACATGAACTCCGGAGAAATTCTTTTGCGTTGCGATCTTTTTTCCTGATACGTTGAAATGCGGCACAGGCAGGCGATGTTGCAAACGGAACACAAGCCAGCCCTCCAACGAGGAGAGGAGGTTATTTCGACACCCCTCAAGTGTCTTTCCGGTTGCCCATACACCGCGAAGCGCCGGAATTTCGGCATAGAAACGGATGCCCTTGTCTATCATTTCATACCGTCCCTGAGCCATGAATGTATCTATAAAGTCCTGAATCATAGTTTCCAATATACCATATGCTTAGATTGCAATTCAAGATTGCAATTCAAGCGTCATATCACGACTTGTACCGATAAAAATATCACGAGTTTGCCGGTTTTTGGGGTTTATGCTGGTAATTCGTGATATAGATTTCGCGTAATTTTGCATACTTTATTCTGCTGGTTGAGTCTCCGCTGGCGGATTTTCGACAACAGGATCTGCAGTCGGGGCCGCGGGTTCCGGAATCGTTTCCGCCGGAATTTCCGGCGGCGCGGCTTCGGCCGCGCCGCCTTCTTCCGCTTCCGCATTTTCTGCATTTGAATTTTCAGACGGCGTTTCTTCCGCTGGAGTTGGAGGTGACTCCTCCACGAGAGGTGTCACCTCCGAGGTTGATTCTGATTCCGGGTTGGACTCCGGCGCTGGCGGCGCGCTCTGCGCGCCGCCTACTCCCTCCGCAGGTGCCGGCGCTGGTGCGGGTGCGGGAGCGGCCGCAGGCGTGGCAGCCGCGCCCGCAACCTGTCCCGCCAAAAGAGCATCCAACTGCGCGCGCGTCACGCACGTCGAGCCGCTTTCGTCATCCACGCAGAGCTTGCGCGTGTGCACCTCGCCCGCGAAGAATTTCTGTATCCCATTCCCCGCATCAGCGAACCACTTGGCCACCTGCGCGAATATGTTGCGCATGAATCCTTCCATGAACGAACCGGCCACGAAGTCTGTACTGGAGGCCGTCGCAAATCCTGCGAGTTGGCCTAATGCGTGGAGTTGTATGTCGGCAAACGTAAGCTCTGGCTCGATGTACGTCATCACCTGAGTCGAGGTTGAAGTGCCGTCATATGCTTCAAGCGCGAGGCCGATTGTACGAGCAGTGGTCGTCGCCTTCATCGCAAAGCCCGCGACGGACGAAGCGGCGAGCCGGTCGCCAATCGCAATCGACCCGCCTTCAATATTTACCCGCAGCGGGACGCGCCCGAGCATCGCGAGGGCGATGTGCGTACTTTCGCGCGGGGGCGAGCTGGTCGCCAGCGCCGGAGAGTTACCTATCACGGCCGGCGAGGTCGAGATGATGCCGACTACATCCTTGTCGTTGGCACCGTCGCACATGCCATATGTGTCAGGGTCGCTCGTCACCAGGCAAATGAGCGCGCCCTTAGGATACTGCGCGGGCGACGTACCCGGCTTCGTGAGCACGTACTCGGCGTAGTCTGCGCCGCCGCCCGACCACGAGCCGTCGATGAACGCGTTATCGTCACCACGGATGTAAAAGCCATTGTCGGGCGTGCCGTCTTGGTCGTTGGATCCGAGGAGATAGTACCAGCCGGTCGAGTTCGCAGAATTGTTGGCGAGGGTGAGATTCGTACTCGTGAAGCTGTTCCCTGTGTTGAAGAACGCTGCATCATTCTGGTTGGTCGACTCCTCGAGTTTCAAACGCGCATCAGGAATGGCAGTGCCAATGCCGACTTTGCCGCCGCCGTTGAATATTGCGTCATAGGTATGAGTTCCGCCTACATATATCGAGGTGGTCGCGATGCCGAGGTCGTAGAACGACGCTTCTTTTACGGAATTACCCGCGATGAGGATGCCGTAGTTCCATATCTGTGCCGTAGGGCCGGAAATGAGCATGGCGCCCGTGGAGCGCTTGTTGCCCGCGCCCGTGATGCTGAGGCCATACGTCGACGTTGCGAAGTTTCCGTTCCAATCGTACGAGAGGTTGTTGAAGTCGAGCTCGTAGCCGTGCGCGTTCACCGTGCCCGAGCCCGCTTCGAGGGTCGTCACGGTATTGAGGGCCCACACATCGCCCGTGCCGGAAAAGGCGTCCACACCGGCGTACAGCGCGACCTTGTCCCTGTTGGTAACACCCGCAGCGCTCCCCGTATTGCTGACAAGGCCGAAGTTGGCGAGGAACTCGCGCTGGTTGGAAGCCGCCGTCGTACCTTGAACCGAAAGCGTCGAGAGCGTCGCGGGCGAATTGGCGGTGGGGGCCACGGTAAGAGAGGGATTGGAAAGCTGGCGCATCGAACCTGCGAGCTCGAACTTTGCCGTCGGACTCGTCGTCCCGATGCCGACGTTGCCTTGAATTATTAATCCTCCCGTTGGTGCCGCCGTCCCTGCGTACCCAATACCCACGCTAGCACCACCTGCAAATGCACTTTCACCCAATACTGAAAGTTTTGAGACCGGACTCGTCGTCCCGATGCCGACGTTGCCTGAAGAGTTAACGAACATTCGAAGTGCGGCGTTGGTGATAATGCCGAACCCATCGTTGGAAGCCGTTCCCACATACCCGCTTTCCGCGGCCGGCGCACTGGTGAAGAGAACACTCCCGTCTATGGTCGACCAAAGTCCCGACTTTACGGCGCCATTTCCCGACTCAGCGACGAGCTTAGCTATAGAATGTGCTGCCGTACCGATATTTTCA
Organism: Patescibacteria group bacterium; assembly: GCA_038057725.1. Lineage (GTDB taxonomy): Bacteria > Patescibacteriota > Minisyncoccia > Phycocordibacterales > UBA2100 > UBA10103. Next base: position 6,046 of record JBBUCP010000155.1, read on the forward strand.
ACGCGGATACCAGGATATGCACCGTCGGAGCCGCTGTTGGAATTATAAGAAACGTCGAGATCGTAGAGCGGCGTTGTCGTCCCGATGCCGACGTTGCCGGTGTTAAAGTAAGAATTTCCAGAACTCCCCAAAGTCAGATATGTGGTGCCGCCCGACTTTAGCAACTGCGCTCCGCCGACGGTATTCAAGCCATCGTAATTCACATCCGTATAATTGTTACTATCGAAGGCAAATCGCCCCTGTGAACCACTTGTCGTCACGACATGCAAGCGCGCACCCGGCGTCGTCGTCCCGATGCCGGCGTTGCCTTGAATTATTAACCCTCCCGTTGGAGCCGCTGTCCCTGCATACCCAATACCGACACTAGCGCCACCCGCAAACGCACTTTCACCCAACACTGACAATTTTGAGACAGGTGACGTCGTCCCGATGCCGACGTTGCCGGTGTTTAAAATATTAACTCGTGCCGTGGAGTTCACGTTATCGTAAATACTAAAGGTATTTGCTCCCGCGCCACCCAAATCTGAAACGAGCGAGAAGTTCGCCGCAGTGTTGCGGATGGTCAGCGCCGCCTGAGAAGAAGCGGAGGTGTTGTAAAGCCGTGCAGTTGCCCCAGCCGCCTGTACATCCAGCGTCGCCCCCGGCCCCGTCGTCCCGATGCCGACGTTGCCGGATTGCGCAAACGTAACAACGTCTGCGTCTGAATTGTTGCGGAAGCGCAAGTCTGCGTTGCTGTTTTCGAGGTACAGTTGGAAGCGATTGCCTGGGTCACCCCACCCTGTATGGCGCAAAAGAAAACCATTGTAGCCTGACGTAGTGGTGAGCGACGTGGGAGTATTTCCTTGCGTCTCGATTACTCCCGCGACGGCCGCCGTCCCTAAGTTACCGTATCGTGCTGTACCGATCTGAAATATCGTATTTGGCGTCGTCGTCCCGATGCCGACGTTGCCGGAGCTTGTTATCCTCATCTTTTCAACATTGGCAATGTTGAAACTAATCGGTAGTCCCGAACGAGCGTTGAGAAAGGTACCCGACCCAGAATTTTCTGCCAAGAAGTATTTTGCTGATGAGAGGCCGGTATCGTTGGTGAGTACAATCCAATCGCTCCCGAAACTGTTGTTGGATGCAATAAAATGCCCGCTTCCATCCTGCACATCCAGTTTTGCCACCGGTCCCGTCGTCCCGATGCCGACGTTGCCGGAAGTATCGATTGTGAGTCGGGTCGCGTTCACCGTTACGTCTTTAATTGAAAAGTATGCGTCGCTGACGGAAGGAACGCCAGATCGCAACAGCCACGACTGTCCGCCATTCGAGTTTGCGATTCTAAGTCCGGCCGAGTCGCCACCACCCACTGTTGCGTGCGTGACGGTAAGGACAGAGTCGGGCGTTGTCGTGCCGATGCCGACGAAGCCAGCGCTGTCAATGCGCACCTTTTCGGTTTTGCCGGCTGTTCGGAATACGTGTGCGTCGTTGTTGTAGTAGGTTGAGAGGCCGCCGCTTGCATCTCCAGCCTCAATCTTATTTCCTCCACTCGGATCATTCAGGGTCGTATAGTCATTATCGCGGCTAAGGACGACGACTCCCGTCAAAGCGATTGATCCCGTAACATCAAGTGTGGCCGCCGGGCTTGCGGTCCCAATACCCACATTCCCGCTTGAGCCAATAATGGTGAGCGCCGAGGTGGAAGTCGTGGCAGTTCCTGCAACCGTCGTCGTCGCAAAGTAGAGATTGCCTCCTGCGTTTCGGAACGCCCACTGAGCGATGCCTGCGCCGGCGGAGAGTGCAAGCTGTGAGGCGCTCGCCGACGTTGGATTCAAAAGCCACGTTGGCGTCGTCGTCCCGATGCCGACGTTGCCGGAGGATAAGGCGGTCATGAATGGACTGCCGCCGTTGCCGTTGAATGTCATCTTGTTGGATGACTGGTTATAGATGATGCTACCACCAGCAGCAGCCTGCGGTGCACCGAAGACGATGCCGCTCTCGGCAGAATTTGGCGTGAGAAGGGATAGGTAGGTGTTCGTGTTGCTTTCGATCGCAGCGCCGTTGACGATCGGAGCGACACCGGAGGCGCCGAGATAGACGTTCAGTTTCGCGTTCGGACTCGTCGTCCCGATGCCGAGGTTGCCACTCGTGTTCATTACCATCTGTGTCGTACCGCCGCTTTGGAACGCAAGG
>JBBUCP010000156.1:0-2536 GCA_038057725.1 Patescibacteria group bacterium
ATCGAGGTGATGACGGCGATGTCGGGGCGCAGCCATTTTGCGATTTTGCGGATATCTCCCGGGCGGTCGGCACCGACTTCGAGGACGAGCCACGTGGGGTACACCTTGGCCAAGTCGGACTGAGCCATTTTGGCTAAGTCCGACTTGGCCAAAAATTGCCACGATGGCCTGACAACAACCCATGCGCCGAGGACGACATTCACAAACCACCGCCACGGCGAGCCCCAGCCGCTCTCGAGGCCGAGGATGGTGAGCGGCACTCCCAATTCCGAGTTGTAACTTTTCTCGCTTTTGCGCACGAATCGGCCGTCCGAAAGAACACAAAAAATCGCATCCTTCGTCGTTGTCTTTCCGGCGCTACCGGTAACGGCGATTATTTTCGGTTGAAAGCGCCTCAGTGCCAATTGCGCTTCCCAAGTTAAGATTTGAACGACAAGACTTCGCAGAGCCGCGTACATGCGCCCATTGTAACCGAAAAAATGAAAGCCGCTCTTGACTGCTCTAAAGTGATACTTGTTTGATACTTGATACTCCCCGATTTATCCACATCTCAAATCGATCCAATCGATTTGAGATGTGTTCGAAAGGGGTCGGAAAAACTGTAGTTTTCCCGTGTCGGAGAGCAGGTCGTAGACCGTTGAGAACCGAGGGTGAGAAGCGTAGCTTCGCAAGGCCGGAGCAGCTTGGCTGCGAGGAGGGGTCGCGCAAATTTTCAGAAGAAAATTATGCATGACCTCAAAAGATAATTGATTTTGGACAGTTCCAAAATTGATTATCTGTCTGGTGGCACGTTGTAATAATTGATCAAAAATTTCGCGATTCCATCAAAGGGCCGGGCAAGCGTGCGGGAGGCGTACATTTCGCCGTGCGGCTCGAGGGCATAGAGAAAGACGATGAATTTCGGATCGTGCGCCGGGAAATAGCCGAAGAACGAGTGCAAGTAGCGGTCGGTGTAGTAGCCGCCGCCGCCGGGGATCGCGATTTGCGCGGTGCCGGTCTTGGCGGCGATTGAGTAATGCTCTTGCTTCAGCGTGCCCTCGAGGAGCGCGTCGTCGTAGACTTTGATGAGCATATTAGTCACGGTCTCGGCGGTCTCCGGTTTTATGACTTGCACTTCGTCGGCCTGCGCGAGAGAGCGCGTCACGCCATTTTCGTAGCGCACCGCCTTTACAAGATGCGGCTCGGGCAGCTTGCCCTTATTCGCGAGCGTCGAGAGCGCGCGGATCATTTCGATCGGAGAAACCGCGATCGATTGGCCGAAGGAGGCCGATGCAAAATCGATGTCGGCGGCGCCTTTCACGAAGAGTGCATCGATATTCCCCGCGGCCTCGTTCGGGAGATCGATTCCCGTCTCTTCGCCAAGCGCGAATTTCTTGACGTATTCGGCGAATTTCTCGTTGCCCATCTTGTCCACCGCAAACGAGACGCCGGTATTCAGCGATTGCGAAAGCACTTCCTGCATATCCACGACGCCGCGGCCTTTCAAATCGAAGTTGCAGAATTTGGCGCCGGATTTCGTGACGCACCCACGATCGTTATACGTGGTGCGCGGCGACACGGCATCAACGTCGATTGCCGCTGCCATAGTAAGCGGCTTCATAATAGAGCCCATTTCGTACACGCTTTCGACCAACGGATTCTGGAAGACTTTCGGGTTCTCGACGACGTTTTAGGTATTCGGATCGAAGCCGGGACGCATCGCGATTGCCAACACTTCGCCGGTTTGCGGATCCATGATGATGCCGCCCGCGGCTTTCGGCGAATGCGTAGCAGATATTTCCTCAAGTGTCTTTTCAAGCTGTCCTTGCACGGAGGGTTCGAGCGAAGTGATGATGTTGCCTTCGATAGAGCCGGGGTCGCTCGAGATCAGCGTCTCCACATTAGAGAAAATCTCTGCGAACGGATTGAGATAGAGGCCGCCGTTGTCGTGCCGGAGCGTATCTTCCCAATACCTTTCTAGCCCATAGACCCCCCTTTTCACGTCGCCCTGGTACGCGACGAACCCGAGCGCATGCGCCGCGAGCGAGGCTCCGGGGTAGAACCGCCATTCTTCGCGCACGGTCGTTATGCCGAGGAGTTCGAGATTGCGCACGGCGAGCGCTTCATCGTCGGTGAGGCGGAACGCGACTTCTTCGTACGGGTCGCTCTTTTTGGCCGCGCTCGCGTCGTATCTTTCGCGGTCAATCTCGGCGATCGTGTCCAAAGCGGCGAATGCCGCATCCGCGTCTTCGAGAAGTTTCGGGTTTATCGCGATGCGCCACGTGGCCTGCATCGTCGCCGCGACCGGGTTTTCACCGTCTTTTGCCGTGAAAAGGATCTTGCCACGCTTTGTCTCGGCGCCGGTGTTTTCAACGTACTGGCCAAGCGCCGTGGCGCGGTAATCCTCACTGTGCACGATTTGCAGAAAATAGAGGCGGACGATGAGGAGGAGAGCCGCGAGAATCGCAAAAAAAGACAAAATCCTAACTCGGAGTACAAACTTCGCGCGCATTGATCCATTCTACACTGATTAAATCCCGCTCGGCTGTACATTTGA